>DAIMJK010000218.1:0-6475 GCA_036722245.1 Lysobacterales bacterium | reverse complement strand
TTGGGCAGAAAGCGGGCATCGAACACGAAATCGGCGTCGTTGGGCACGCCGTTCTTGAAGGCGAAAGACTCCAGCATCAGCATCAGCCGGCCCGGCACCACGCCGACCGTCAGCGCGACCTGCCGGCGCAATTCATGCACGTTCAGGCTGGAGGTGTCGATGGTCAGATCGGCGATCTGGCGCAGTGGCTTGAGCACCTGCCGCTCACGCGCGATCGCTTCCTGCAGGGACACCCCGCTGCAACTCAGCGGATGGCGCCGACGGGTCTCCGAAAAGCGCTTGACCAGTACCTCGTCGCCGGCCTCCAGATAGAGCAGGCTACCGGCAAAGCCCATCTCGGCCAGCCGTGACAAGGTCCGCGGCAAGGCATCCAGATCGGCCAGTGGACTGCGCGCATCGACGCCGACGGCGACCTTGCCGTAGCCGCTGTCGGCATTCAGGGTCTGCTCGACGAAGGCTTTCAGCAGGGCGGCCGGCAGATTGTCGATGCAGAAATAGCCCAGATCCTCCAGGCTGCGCAGGGCCACGGTCTTGCCCGAGCCGGACAGACCCGAAACGACCAGCAGCCGATGTGCGCCAAGCGCCCTGCCCGCTTCGTCTCCCGCCTGTCCCATCACTTGATCCTCCGCATCTGGTGCGCCTGCCGATCGACGAATATCTGCGCCGCATCAATCCCGCCGGATTTCAGCACATGATTGCGCACCGCCGCTTCGGCCAGTACCGCGAGATTGCGCCCGGCCGCGACCGGTATCCCCAGCTGCGGCACGTCCACCCCCAGCACAGTGCGGCTGCTGACGCTGCCGAACAAGCGCGCTTCGGGGTCGACGGTAGCCTGGTCCTGCTCCGGTGAAAGATGAAGTATAAGCCGCAAGTATTTGTTTTTCTTGACGGCCGTGTCGCCAAACATGTTGCGTACATTGAGTACGCCCAGGCCGCGTACCTCCAGGCAGTCGCGCAGCAGTTCCGGGCAGGTGCCATCGATCACATCGGGTGCGATCAGCGTGAACTCGCTTGCATCGTCGGCGATCAGGCGATGCCCGCGGGTGATCAGTTCCAGCGCCAGCTCACTCTTGCCCGAGCCGCTGTCACCGGTCAGCAGCACGCCGATCGAATAGACCTCCAGGAATACCCCATGCAGCGTCACCCGCTCGGCCAGGGCCCTGGCCAGGTGGTACTGCAGATAGGTCAGCAACTCGTGACCGCGCATCGGCGAGGTCCACAGCGCCACCTCGGCCTGGCTGGTGACGCGCGCCAGATCGTCCGGCACGGCCAGCCCGCGCGCGATCAGGATCACCGCCGGTTTCAGGTCGATCATCGTGCGCAGCGTGGCCCGCCGACTGCGGACCGACAGGCCATCCAGATAGGCGATTTCCTCACGACCGAGGATCTGCACCTTGTTGGCGTGGATCAGGTTCAGGTACCCCACCAGCGTGGGCCGACGCGAACGGCTCTCGCTGGCATCGATGTAGGCTCGTCCGCCCGACTGCGGCTCGGCCCAGCTCAGGCGCAGCCGCGCCGACAATTCCTCGTACAGCGCGGCAACAGACAGCCGCCGGCTCATCCGCGTACCTTCGCCGGCCGCCACTCCGCCAGCAGTCGATAGAGAGCCTCGTCGTCGGGCGCCTTGCGCAATGCCGCAAGCAGGTCGGCCTGATCGAACATCTCGGCGACCTGGGCCAGCAGTTGCAGATGCTGATCGGTGAAGTGCTCCGGCACCACCAGGCCGAGGACCAGATCGACACCCTCCCCATCGGCAGCGTCGAAGGCGACCGGATCGCGCAAGCGGACAAAGGCGGCCACCGGCTGGATGTCGGCCGCAATCCGGCCGTGCGGAATCGCGATGCCCATGCCCAGCCCGGTCGATCCCATCTTCTCGCGCGCCACCAGCCCGTCAAAGATCTGACGCACCAGCGGCGGATCGCCGTCCTCGCCGAGCAGCTTGGCAAGGTGCTCCAGCAAGCGTTTCTTGCTGGGCAGCGCAAGACCGCCCTGGACTCGGCTGCGACTCAATAAATCAACAAGTTGCACTACAAACCTCGCATATCGGTAGAAGACGGCGCGCCGGGCTCATGGGGTAGCAGCCCGGCGCATGCAGCGGTGGATGGGTCGGCTTGACGAGCACGGCGCCCATGACAAGGCGCTACTGGTCCCGCTTCGTCTCAGAGTGAAGCCACCCTGTGTGCTTCAGCACGATGGTGGTTGTTGCGCTGATCCTTGTGCTTCATCAGCTGGCGGTCGAGCTTGTCGACCAGCAGATCGATGGCCGCATACATGTCCGCTCCTTCCGCATGCGCATGCAAATGCCGGCCACGCACATGCAGCGTGGCATCGGCGCGTTGCTCGAGCTTTTCGACCTCCATCGTGACGTGGGTGTCAATCACCTCGTCAAAATGACGCGCCAGCCGCTCGAACTTGCTGTGGACGTACTCCTTCAGCGGGGCGGTGACGTCGATCTGGCGGCCGGTCAGCACGATATTCATCGAGATTCTCCTGGTTGCGGGAACGAGCGGACCAGGCCTCCGCTCGCTCAATGAGCCCACCCCGTTCCGGCGATGGACGATTGCCCCGCTCGAAGCGGGACCTGTCAAGCACCAGGCCGCAGCCTGGGTTACGCCGCTCGACGGTCTGGAGAGCCTGATTCTCAAGCCCGTCGTACCCGCTCATGCGATGGCGGTATGCGCAGCAGCTCGCGGTACTTGGCCACCGTGCGCCTGGCGACCAGAATGCCCTGAGCCTTCAATAACGTGGCCAGCTTACTGTCAGACAAGGGTTTGGATGTTTGCTCCTCGTCAATCAGACGCTTGATCTTGGCCTGGATGGCGGTGCTGGACGCCTCGCCGCCATCCCGGGTGGCCACATGACTGGAAAAGAAGTGCTTGAACTCAAAGGTGCCGCGTGGCGTATGCAGGTACTTGCGGGTGGTTACCCGCGACACGGTGGATTCGTGTACGCCCACGTCTTCGGCGATCTCCCGCATCACCATCGGCTGCATCGCCTCCGCTCCACTCTCCAGAAAGCCCAGTTGGCGACAGACAATAGCCTGCGCCACTTTGAGCACCGTGTCATCCCGTTGCTCCAGACTGCGAATCAGCCAGCGCGCCTCCTGCAGCCGACCGCGCAGATAGCTGGCGTCCTCGCGCGAGCAGCGCCGAACCAGGTCGGCATAGGTCTGATTGACCTTCAGGCGCGGCATCAGGTCGTTGTTGAGGCGAACTTCCCACTCGCCATTGCGGCGCAGCACGTAGGCATCGGGGACCACGTACTCCGGCGTGCTCAGGGCGAAGGCGGCGCCCGGCTTGGGATCCATGCTGCGAATCAGCGCGACCGCCTCGGCGACGTCCTCGGGCGTGACTGCCATCAGCCGAGCCAGCTTGTCCAGATCAACTCGGGCGAGCGCTTCCAGTTGCTCCCGGACCAGTCGCCGAGCCAACGCGATCGGTGCCGATTCACCGGCCTCGGCCAACTGCACATCCAGGCACTCGGCCAGATCGCGACTGGCCACACCGACCGGGTCGAAGCGCTGCAGGCGATGCCGTACCGCTTCGATCTCATCGACCGTGACCTTGAAGGAATCCGCGACCGCTTCCTCGATCGTACCGGGCTCAACCCGCAGGTAACCATCATCGTCGAGTGACTCGATCACGGCGATGGCGATGGCCCGATCACGCTGACTCATCGGGGTCAGGTTCAGCTGCCACAGCAGGTGATCGGCAAGATCCTCCTCGCTGCCCATCCGAGCCTCGGCCGACTCACCTTCCTCGCCGCTTCCGCGCCCACCACCCCGGCTCTCGCCCCAGGCATCGTCCATGCTCCAGCTGTCCTCGCTGGAGGCCTCGGCCGGCCCGTCCGAACTGCCTTCCTCGTCACGCGCCGTGCTCTGCTCCGCCTCCTTGGCGTCCGTCGGGGCAGGCTCAGCCGGCGCCGGCGCTTCGCCGAAACCCTCGTCGAGCTCAAGCAGCGGGTTGCACTCCACCGCCTCGTTGATCTCGCTCTTGAGCTCCAGCGTGGACAGAGCCAGCAGGCGGATGGCCTGACGAAGCTGCGGAGTGAGCGCGAGATGCTGGCCAAGCTGCAATGAAAGGGCGGGTCGCATGGCACGATTCTGGCTTGAGTCGGCGCGAGAAGCTAGGGGGGCGGCTTCGGCGGGTGCGATTCAAACTGGTCGTTGCGGGGGATGGTCATGAGGCCGAGGGCCCAGGGCTCAGGGCCCAGCGGGTCAAGAGCCGCCTTGGCGCGGATGTTTCGCCACAGATGCCTCGGATTAGCTCTGAACTGGGCCCTAGGCCCTAGGCCCTGGGCCCTGAAAGCCCGTGGGCATTCCGAAGCATCAGTTTGAATCGCACCTACTTGGCCTCCCAAAAGCATCCAAAGCGGTGCGGAGCACCGCACTCCAAAGGGCCTTCGGCCCAGCAAGCCGCACCGTCAGTGGCCGGAATCACTGGTCGAGATTTGCCCGGCTCGCCGCAGGGCGTTCTCGCGGTAGATCAGGTAGATCCCGCAGCCCGCGACGATGCAGGCGCCCACCAACACCCGCCCTTCCGGCGCGACCTGCCAGATCAACCAGTCCAGCAGCACCCCCCAGACCAGCGCGCTGTATTCCAGCGGTGCGATCACGCTCGCTTCGCCGCGACGAAAGGCTTCGGTGATGGCCCATTGCCCGAGCGCGCCAGTGAACGCGATGCCGAGCAGCCAGTAGCTGTCCTCGACCCGCACCGGCACCCAGTCCGGCCATGCCGCGAGCGTTGCGAACACGCTGAGCATCGTGATCATCCAGAACACCATCGACTGGGTGCTGTCGGTTCGGCCGAGGATGCGCACGATCAGCGAGGAGAACGCGTAGCAGAGCGCCGAGAGCAGGATTGCGAGTCCCGCCAGCGAGATCATGCCACTGCCGGTCGGTCGCAACACCCACAGCACGCCGATCAGACCGATCGCTATCGCCAGCCAGCGTCGCCAGCCGACCTGCTCACCGAGGATCGGCACCGACAGCGCGGTCAGCAGCAGCGGGGCAATGAAGAACAATGCGTAGGCTTCGGTCAACGGCAGCGTGATCAGGCCATAGGCGAAGCTGCTCAGCATCAACACCGACAACACCCCGCGCACCAGATGCAGCGCCCAGCGCACCCGCAGCAACTGGCCAAAGCCACCCGCCCAGCCTATCCACAACAACACCAGCGGCAGCGACACCAAGCCACGCAAAGCGGCGATCTGCAACGGCGGATAGTGCGCGGTCAACGCCTTCAGACAGGCATCCATCGCGGAAAAGGAGGCGACCGCGAGCAGCATGGCGAAGACGGGGAAGCTGGGCCGCATGGGTGGCGCTCGTGAAGTGGGCCGGGCACTGTGCCGGAAGCGCTTTGTCCGGGCCAGTGCGCAAGAGCCCAGGAGCGCAAGGGCCCAGGGCCCAGGGCACAGGGCCCAGGAGAGCAAGGGCCCTGGGCCCAGGGCCCAGAGAATCAAGAGCGCGGAGCCACGGCCAGGCGCGCTCCGCTCTGGCTCTTCTGGGCCCTGGGCCCTATGCCCTGGGCCCTGCTCTTGATGGGCCCTGGGCCCTGTGCCCTGAAAAGAGTTAAACTCCCGGCCGCGCGCCGGGAGAGTTTCGCCGTCCACCGCGAAACGCCGAAGGAGCAACCGCCCCGGAATCTCTCAGGCCAAAGGGACCGACGCGCACACCGACCGGCGAGCAGGCCGGCAGTGGACCTCTGGAAAGTGATTGCGATGGGCACCTGATGACCATGGGCAGTCCGCCGAAGGAGTAACGCTCTCAGGCGCCGCGACAGAGGGGGCTTCATCCCGATCGCCGATCGGGTCCTGATGCTTTCACTTCGCGCAAGGTCCGCCATGTCCCTCCAGCCCCGCATCAACCCGCCTGCCCTGGATTTCGCCGCCCGTCATATCGGTCCGTCGCCGATCGAGATCGAGGACATGCTCGCCGTCGTTGGCGCACCCTCGCTGGACGCGCTGATGGCACAGACCATCCCGAACTCGATCCGGGTTCCCGGCGCGCTGGCTCTGCCTGATGCACTCAGTGAAACGGAGGCTCTGGCCCGGCTGCGCGAGATCGCCGGCCAGAATCAGATATTCACCTCATTGATCGGCCAGGGCTATTACGGCACCCATCTGCCGCCGGTGATCCAGCGCAACATCCTCGAGAACCCGGCCTGGTACACCGCCTACACGCCCTACCAGGCGGAGATCGCGCAGGGCCGGCTCGAGGCGCTGCTGAACTTCCAGACGATGGTCAGTGACCTGGTCGGCCTGCCGCTGGCCAACGCGTCGCTGCTCGACGAGGGCACCGCGGCGGCCGAGGCGATGGCGATGTGTTTCGCGATCGGCCGGCAGAACAAGAAGACGTTCGTCGTGGCCCGCGACTGCCACCCGCAGACGATCGCGGTGGTGACGACGCGGGCCGAGGGCATGGGTGTCACGGTGGTGGTCGCCGATGCGCTGACGCACGATTTCGCGGTCGGCGACT
>DAIMJK010000217.1:0-6503 GCA_036722245.1 Lysobacterales bacterium | reverse complement strand
ATCTGAGCCTTGGCGTCCTCCAGCGATTCGTTCAGCAACTGCAGCGCGCCATCCAGAACCTCATCGAGCTTGACCGGACGGAAGGACTGCGCCCTGGAATCGACTCTGGACAGCTCCAGCAGATCGCGGATCAGGATGCTCAGGCGCTGGGTGGCCTCGGTGGCCGAGCGCATCCAGCGCTGACCCTGCTCGTCCAGCTGCTCGGAGTAGCGACGGTCCAGCAATTGCACGAAACTGCTGATCGTGCGCAGTGGCGACTGCAGATCATGCGAGGCCACGAAGGCAAACTGCTGCAGTTCGATATTGCTGCGCTCCAGCGCCTGATTGGAGATCTGCAGCCGCTCGGTCTGCTGTTCCAGCTCGATGGTGCGCTGGCGGACGCGCTCTTCCAGCAACTCGTTGGCCTTGCTGGCCGCCTCCAGCCGCAGCCGTTCGCTGATGTCGACGATTGCGCTGAGCACCAGCGTGCCGCGGTCGGTATGGATAGGATTGAGGCCGATCTCGACCGGCACCTCGGTGCGGTCCTTGCGATACGCGAACAACTCGCGTCCCATGCCCATCCGGCGTGCCTGGGCGTTCACCAGGTAGCCGCTGCGCAGGCTGTCGTGATGGGCGCGATAGCGCACCGGAACCAGCATTTCCACCGGCTGGCCGACCAACTCCTCACGAGGATAGCCAAACAGCCGCTCGGCCTCCTTGTTGACCAGCATGATGATGCCCTGAGCATCGGTCATGACCATCGCTGTCGGCGCCGATTCGATCACCGCCGCCAGCAGATCCGAGTTCAGCTCCAGCGCGTCTGCCGATGTCTCGCGCCGTGGCTGTTTCGTCATCTATGACCTCTGCGAGTTGGCAGCTGACTGTGACGCCATGTTACACGTTCCGGAGGTCCAGCTCAGCACCAGCGCGAGGCTCGCTGTACACGGTCATCCGGGCGTCGCGGACGAATCCCAGCAGTGTCAGCCCCAGCTTGCGCGCCAGATCGACCGCGGCGCTGGTCGGTGCGGACACGGCCGCCAGCAACGGAATACCCGCGCTGGCGGTCTTGTGGACCAGCTCGAACGAGGCGCGCGAGGTCACCAGCATCGCGTCGGCTTGAAGCTGCTGGCAAGCCAGCGCACCGACGACCTTGTCGACCGCGTTGTGGCGGCCCACGTCTTCGCGCAACAGCAACTCTTCGTCATCCAGCAACGCGGCGGCGGCGTGCAGACCGCCACAGTCGTGATTGAGCGTCTGCGCCTCGGCCATGGCCTGCAGCGCACGATGAATGCGCTCTGGCGACCACTGCGCCTTGCGTTGCAGCGGCTGCGGCAGCCGCAATGCCTGGGTCAGGGTTTCGGCCCCGCACAGGCCACAGCCGCTGGCGCTGAACAGCTGCCGGCGGCGTTCGCGCAGCCGTTCGCCGCATTCGGGTGCCAGCAGACAGTGATAGACCAGACCGCCGTCGCGCTGCAGCAACTCCACCGGCGTCAGTTGCTCGAAATGGTCGATCAGGCCCTCGCCGAGCGCATAACCCAGCGCCAGATCGGGCAGATCGCGGGCCGTGGCCATCAAAACAACGAAGGGCTCGCCATTGAACAACAGGGCGATGGCCGTTTCATCCGCAAGCGTCTCGTCGACAAGGTGGCTGCCGGTCGCGTCCAGCCGTCTGGCCTGCTGCATCAGCTGAGCCGAACGCGTTCAGCCCTGTCGGCTGTCCGCCTCGATCGGTCCTTCCGCGCGGGGGCGAGGGCGGCGGCGGTCACGGTAGCGCAAGGCATTGGCGGTGACCTGGAAGTTCGGGATGTCGTTGAAGCGGCGGGCGGTGTTGGCCAGATGCCGCAGCGCGCGCTCGTAGACATAGCGCTTGAAGGGCACGACGTGATTGACCGGATACCAGAAGTCGACCCAGCGCCACAGGTCAAACTCCGGCTTGTCGCACTGATCCAGGCGGACCGCAGACTCGTCGCCGACCAGCCGCAGCAGGAACCAGACCTGCTTCTGGCCGATACAGCGCGGGCGCGAGGTGCGCCGGATAAAGTGATTGGGCAAGCGGTAGCGCAGCCAACCCGGCGTGGCTGCGAGCAATTCAACGTGCTCGGGCAGCAATCCGGTTTCTTCGCGCAGTTCACGGTACATCGCCTCTTCCGGCGTCTCGTCCGTGTTCATGCCGCCCTGCGGAAACTGCCAGCCATCGTGGTGGACCCGGCGCGCCCAGAACAACCGGCCACCATCGTCCATCAAGACGATCCCTACGTTCGGTCGATAGCCATCCGGGTCAATCACACTCTGCACGTCCTGGCGGAGTTCGCCTGATGATGCCTCAGGCCGTAGCCCTTGGGCAAGGCGCAAAGTGCATTGATTCGTGAAGGATTTCTGCCTGTCGGCCTGGATCGCTCAGGATTCTCCTCCCGGCTCCCGTCCGATCCGGTCGACCAGCATGGTCAGACCGAAGCCAAGCGCAATCAGGGCCAGCGCGCTGAACACGTGCAGGCCGTCTGGCGCGAAAACCACGGTCGGATAGTCGTCCGCCTGCAAGGGTCGCCCGCTCGGCTGCAGCAGCAGCGCTCCGCCTGCGTCCAACGCGACGATCTGACCCTTGACGAGGCTTCCCGGTTCCGGTGCGACACCTTGCTGGAACGGCCACAATCCGACCACCGCCCCCAGCAACAGGCCAAGCAGTACGCCCAGGGTCTGACGCGGATGGCGTGCCAGCAGCCAGCGCAAGACATGGCTGACCAGCACCACGCCGATGAGCACACCCAGGCCCACCGGCAGCACCAGTGTCAGCATCAGATTGGCGATCGCAGCCAGATCGATCAGGCGCAGGGCATCAAGCAGCGCCGCGATGCCTGCCAGAATCGGTACGTAGACCCCCAGCACGATCAGCATGTAGCCGCCGCTGACGCCGGGCAGGATCATCGCCGCCGATCCGACGACGCCGGCCAGCAACAGATAGGCGAAACCGTCGCGATCGGTCGCGCCAGCGGATCCGGACTGCAGCAGCGCGAGCGCAGCCATACCTGCGAAGCCCGCCAGGATGAACCAGAGCACGTCGCGGCCGCGCCGATCGAGCATCCGCCACAGCACCGGCGCCCCACCCAGAGTCAGGCCGATGAACAGGCTGTACATGATCCAGCGCCGGTCCACTACCAGCGTCTTGACCGGACCTGCGAAAAGCAGGATCGCGATCACCCCCGCGCCCACTACTGCAGTCAGCAGCAGCAGCGATGAGCGCCGCAAGCGCAGGCCGGTCAGGTCGGCAATCGCCTCGATGAAACGCGGATAGACCCCCGCTGCGACCAGCATCGTGCCGCCACTGATCCCCGGCACCAAGTTGGCCAGCCCCATCAGGCTGCCCCCCATCAAGCCGCGCAGCAGCAACCGGATTTCCGTCAGGGACAAGGCCAGGACTCCGTGCGAAGTGGGTTGGAAAGACGGCGCTCAGGTGGCGCAATGTAGCGCAAGGACGAGTTGGCAGGCGCGGCTACTCGCAAAAGGCCGGTCCCTCGCGCCCGCCGTCTACCGCTTCCCCTTCAAGCCCACTAGCGCGAGGCCACCGGCGCCCTGCGCGAACCGGATGACGGACGTCGCTGGCACTCCCGACTAGCGCCCACCCTGCGCCGCCAACTCTTCCTCGCCTTCCACTTCCGGCACCATCTCCAGCACCGCAGGCGTGGTCCTGAGCATCGGCATGAACACGACCGGGCCCTCCACGGCGCTGTCGCGATGGCGCACACGCAATGCCACGAAGCCAGCCAGCAGCAGCAGCGCGACCGCGAAGCTGGCGAACAGGGCGGCCGGCCCGAAGGCTGCCATGGCCTGGCCGGATACGACCGGACCGATCGCCGCACCAATGCCGTACAGCATCAGGAAACTCGCGCTGGCACCGAGCATGTCGGCCGGATCGAGTCGGTCCATCATGTGCGCTACCGCGATCGGATAGAGCGCAAACGCCAGCCCGCCAAACGCGAACACCAGCACCATCCGGGGTAACGGGTAGGCCAGCGCCGGCACCAGTGCGAGCGCCAGCAGCGCCGCGCCCGCGGCCACCAGGGCCAGCACCAGACGCCGATCATGCCGATCCGACAGCCGTCCCAGCGGCCATTGCAAGGCCGCGCCGCCGACGATCGCCATCGTCATGAAGCCCGCGATCGCTGCCGGTTCCAGTCCGATCCGCGCCGCCGCGACC
The DNA here is from genome assembly GCA_036722245.1 of Lysobacterales bacterium. GTDB lineage: Bacteria > Pseudomonadota > Gammaproteobacteria > Xanthomonadales > SZUA-5 > JAWLAT01. Next base: position 2,332 of record DAIMJK010000217.1, on the reverse strand, counting down.
GGCCCCAAACCCCAGAAGCCACCCATCACCAGCCCGCTCAGGGCAGCGCCGGCACCCGCACTGGGCGCGTTGGCCCACAGTTTTCCGATTCGATATGGCCGTGGCTCGCTCAGCTGCGGCTGCGGCTGGCGGGTCCAGGCCACCGGCACCAGCGCCAGGCAACTGAGCAAGGCGACCAGTGAAAACAACTCGAAGCCTCCAATCGGCGCGGCCAGCAGCAGTTGCTGGCCAGCCGCCAGCGCAAACAGGTTGACGCCCATGTAGACCGCGAACACCTGACCGCGATGGCTGGGCGGCGCGTCGGCGTTGAGCCAGCTCTCGATCACCGTATACAGCGTCACCAGCGCCAGCCCGCTGAGCATGCGCAGCGCCGCCCAGATCAACGGCGAGTCCGTCATCGCGTGGCCAAGCGCCGCCGTCGTCGCCAGCGCAGCGCCGATCGCGAAGGCGCGGATGTGACCGACCCGTCGAATCAACGGCGGACCGCTGCGGGTACCGATCAGGAAGCCGACGAAGTAGGCCGCCATGACCCAACCCAGCGTTGCGTCGCTCATGCCGGTCGAACTGCCACGCACGGCCAGCAGCGTACCCAGCAGCCCGCTGCCGCTGATCAGCAGCAGAACGGCCAGAAGCAGCGCGGCGAGGGGGCGGAGCTGAGTGAGCATGAGGTTCGAATGCGTCGGTGGGCAATGCCCGGGAGTTTCATCAGGGCGTCAGCTTCGCACAAAGTTAGTTTGCGCAAAACTATTAGTCGCGATACAGTTACGGGGTTGTTCAGGACCACATTCCAGCATGCAGCAGAGCAAGGCCGAACTCATCGCGGCCACCGACCAACCGGCGAGGAGCGCGCGAGAAGACCGGGTTGCCCTGGCTGTGCAGCGCTTCCGGGTCGTCATCCGCGCCATTCAGACCCACTCCCACAGCGTCCTGCGTCAAAGTGGTCTCAGTCAAGCGCAGTTGTGGTTGTTGTGGGAAGTTTTCGGGCAGCCTGGCCTGCGCGTCTCGGAACTGTCACAACGCCTGTCGATCAAGCCGGCCACGGCCAGCAACCTGCTCGACAAGGTGGAAAGCAAGGGCCTGATCCGACGCGAGCGGGCCGGTCCGGACCAGCGCGTGGTGCGGATCTACATCACGCCTGAAGGTGCCGAGTTGCTCAGTCGGGCACCGCGTCCGGCGCAGGGCGCTCTGGTCGACGCACTCGGTCGGCTCGATGACACGTATCTGGGCCAGCTCAACGAAGGTCTGGCCGCACTGCAGGATCTGCTTCACGGTCGCCATGCCGACGACGCCCATCAGCCACTGCCACCGGTTGATCCATGAGACCAGCGCAAGGCTGACCCGGGCCGCCGACACAGCTCCGGGAGTGGGAACCGCACGCAATCGAAAGCCTAGTGACGGCGCCAGTGAACGGCACCGCCCCGGCAAAGCTTTGAACAAATCGAACGAAATCGATGAATCCAATGGAAGGAATCCGCAACCATGCTGACCAGCCCTGCCCTGCCGATCGTAGTCAAGAAGTACGGTGGCTCCTCGGTCGCCGATGACGCCCATCTGCGCGCCGTCGCCGAGCGCATCGCGCGCAGCCACAACCGCGACCGTGGCCAGGTCATCGTCGTTTCGGCGATGGGCGACACCACCAATCGACTGCTCCGCCAGGCCGGCAAGCTCAACGACGATCCGGGCCATCGCGAACTGGATCTGCTGCTCGCCACCGGTGAACAGCAATCGGCCTCGCTGCTCAGCCTGAGCCTGCAGCAACTGGGCCTGAAAGCCGTCGCACTGACCGGACCGCAAGCCGGCGTGCGCACCTGCAGTGCGCACCTGAACGCCCGCATCGACCACGTCGATGGCACCCGCATGCGCGAGTTGGTCGCCAGCGGCCATGTGGTCGTGGTGGCCGGATTCCAGGGCCTGAGCCCGAAGGGCGACGTCACCACGCTCGGCCGTGGTGGTTCGGACACGACCGCAGTGGCGATCGCTGCGGGACTGCAGGCGCAGGGCTGCGAGATCTATTCGGACGTCGATGGCGTCTACACCGCCGATCCGCGAATGGTGCCGGACGCGGTGCGCCTGCCGCGGCTGAGCCATGGCGAGATGAAGGACATGGCCCATCACGGCGCCGGCGTGCTGAACGAGCGCGCGATCGACTATGCGATCAAGCACAAGGTCGTCATCCATGCCCGCTGCAGCAAGGGTCGTCCGGGCGAAACCATCGTCCGTCCGGACCAGGGCCCGGCCCGGCCGCGCATCGTCGGCGTCGCCGGTCACCGCGAACTGATGCAGATCAAGGTGCTCGACGACAGCCGCCTGGATGAGTTGCGCGAGCGTCTGA
>DAIMJK010000216.1:0-6572 GCA_036722245.1 Lysobacterales bacterium | reverse complement strand
GGCTCGTCGGCGGCCAGGGCCCGCAGCGCCGGCTCAATCTGGCCGGCACTCAGCCAGGGCAGGTCCGAACCGACCAGCATGGCGCTGCCATGACGTTGGTACAGGGCGGCGTGGATCGCGCTCTGGCGATCGCCCAGATCCCCCTCGCCCTGCCACAGACAGGGCCAGCGCCGCCAACGCGGATGAGTCAGCGCGGCGGCTTCGGCGACGGCGTAATACACCCGCAACTGCGGCCAGCGCCGCTGCGCCTGGATCAGACTCTGCTCGACCGCCCGCAGGCAGGCTCGATAGAGCCGCTCGGCCCGGTGCTGCGCCAGCGCCGGGGAGCAGCCCGAGGCGTGTTGCAAGCTGGCTGCCAGCCGCGTCTTGAGTGGCGACAGACCGGGGGTCTTGACGAACAGGGCGATGGCGGGTGGCATTCTTGGGGCGTGGCTGGATTGGGAACAGGGCTGAGGGGATCAGAAGAGCGAGGGCACAGGGCCCAGAAGCGTCGGGGCACAGCATAGCTTTTCGCGGGCCGGTTGCTCGTGAGGGCCATCGAAGGAAGGCCGTTGTGACCCGCGCTGCGCCGGTCGGTTGACCTCACTGTGTGCTGGGCCCTGGGCCCTGGGCCCTGTGCCCTGTGCCCTGTGCCCTGTGCCCTGTGCCCTTGCCGTCCGCGCTATGCTTGCGTTTCTCCGGCACGGCTCTGGGAGCGTCATTGATGACCAAGCAGGATTCCGAATTCGTCAATCCCTATGTCGAGCGTGGCAAGCGGGCCGAGGCGACCAAGAAGATCACGGTCACGATGCCTTGCCATGTGCTGCAGATCCTGACCGACGAGCGGACCCGTCGGCAGATCAAGAAGTTGCGCCATGCCACGATCAGCGAGTTGCTGACCGAAGCCTTCCTGCACGCCTACACCGGCCAGCCGTTGCCCACCGACGAGGAACTGTCGCGGCCGGAGGAATAGCCCTCACGACGACAACCCCGGCGCATGCCGACCATCGAGCCACCAGGCCTCACGCCGCGGCCGGATCCAACCGCGGCCGGCAACGATGCCTCCATCGCACTGATCGTTCCGGTCGGCCCTGCTGATCTGAGCTGGCGCGGGTTGTTGCCCTTCCTGGCTGACTTGCCGCCGGATATCGAAGTCTGCTTCAGCGCCTGCGAGGCGCGACCGCCGAACACCGGTCTGGCGCCGCACTGGCATTGGCTGGTCGGACCGGCCGGTCGGGCGCGGCAGCTGAACCTGGGTAGCCGTGAATGTGGCGGCCAGTGGCTGTGGTGGCTGCATGCCGACAGCTTGCCGGCGACCGGTGCGCTGCCTGCGCTGCGCCGTTCGATCAGCAAGGCGCCGAGCGCACTCCACTGGTTTGCGCTGGCCTTCCACGATGGCCCGCGTCTGAGCGCGCTCAATGCCGCCGGCGCCAACCTGCGTTCGCGCGCCTTCGGCCTGCCCTTTGGCGACCAGGGCCTGTGCCTGCGCCGCAGCGATTTCGAGGCGCTGGGCGGGTTCGACGAGCGCTGCGGTCGGGGCGAGGACCTCGATCTGGTCTTGCGCGCGCGCCGAGCCGGGATTCCGCTGGCCCGCGTCCAGAGCACCCTGAGCAGCAGCGCCCGCCGCTACCGCGAGCAGGGCTGGCTACGAACCACGCTCAGCCACCTGCGCGGCACCTGGACCATCCGCCGACGGTTCAGGTTTTGACTTTGGAGTGCGGCGCTCTTGACTCTGGAGTGCGGCGCTCCGCGCCGCTTTGGATGCTCTTGGCTCTCGTGGCTCCGGATAGTTCAAGGCAACCATCCGCAGCCGCTGCGACCCGCGATCGGGTTGGTGGCATGAACGGAGGCTGCGGCGCGGGTCACAACGGCCTTTTTCCTTCGATCAAGGTTGGTGGCATGAACGAAGCGCGCGGCGCCGGCCATAACGTGCCTCGATTCGACCATCGACCCTCGCTCTTCTGGGCCCTGGCCCTCGCTCTTCTGGGCCCTGGGCCCTCGCTCTACTCGTCCCTCGTCAACGAAAACGGCACCGGCAAGCTGTGATCCGGGCTGACACCGAGGCGCACGTCGGCGCGGTAGGGTGGGATGTCGAAGACCTCGCCCGCTTTCAGCCGGGTCTGCAGCTTGAGCCACCATTGGGCGCTGAACAGATCGCCGTGGCGGTCGAGCAGGGACTGCTTGAGCGGGCCCGACAGACCGAGGAACTCGGTGAACTGCTCGGGGAAGATGTCGTTCTCGCCGACATAGAACCAGGCGCCGTCGTGGGTTTCCTCCTCGCCGCTGCGTGCCTGGGGCAGCTCGCGGAAGTGGCAGTCGGTGACCAGGCAGAGCTCGTCGTAGTCGTAGAAGATGACCCGGCCATGGCGGGTCACGCCAAAGTTCTTCAGCAGCAGGTCGCCGGCGAAGACATTCGACAGGGCCAGGTCGCGGATGCACTGGCCGTAGTCGAGCACCGCGCGCAGCGCCAGGCCTTCGTCGACCTCGCGCAGATACAGGTTCAGCGGTCGCAGCCGGCGCTCGACGTACATGTGCTTGATGACCAGCTCGTCGCCGTCGAAGATCAGCGAGGACGCGCAGCTGTCCTGCAGGTCGGCCAGGATCGCCGGCTCGAACTGCTTGCGCTTGAAGCGCAGATGGCGGAATTCCTGCGCATCGACCAGGCGACCGGCGCGGTCGTGGCGGAAGACGAAGCGATACTTCTCGATGACCTCCTCGCGCAGTACGGTTTTCGGATAGGCAAAGCGGTCGCGGATGACCTTGAACACCAGCGGATAGCTGGGCAGCGTGAATACCGCCATGACCATGCCGCGCTCACCGTCGGCCGCGCTGAAATGCTCGTCGCGAGTGCTCAGGTGGTTGTAGAAGTGGCGGAAGCGCTCGGTCTTGCCCTGCTTGGCGCGGCCGAGCACGGTGTAAAGCTCGTTGACCGGCTTGGTCGGCAGCAGGGTGCGCAGGAAAACCACCGCATCGCCGACCGTTTCCAGGTCGGCCTGGAAGTAGCTGCGGGTGAAGCCGAACAGGATCGCCACGTCATCGCGCGAGGTCATCACCGCGTCGGCAGCCAGGCCATCATCTTCGTGAGTCAGCGCGATCACCAGCGGACAGAAGCGGCTCTCGCCGAACAGCCGGCCGACCAGATAGGCGCGCTGCTCGCGATAGTGCACGGTCTCCAGCAACTCGACCGCGCGCACCTTCGGTTCGCCGCTCCAGTCCGCCAGTTGTTCCTCCACCTCGCGCGCGATCGCCTCGGCGTCGCCGTCCAGGTCGCGATAGGGCACGCCGAAACGGAAACCCTTGAGCACGCGCCGGAACAGCTCGGCTTCGGACTGGGTGGTGGCGAAGGACAGCCGTGCCACCGGATGGGTGATGCGATCGGTGGGCTCGATATCCAGCGCGATGAACTCGATCGCGCCGTCGACGCCCTGGGTCTTGAAGAAGCGCCGGGTCAGCGTATTGAAGAAGGTCTTGTTCAACTCCTGATCGAGCAATGGGGCGACCAGATCGGTGTAGTGGTGCTTGATCTGGGCCCACAGGGCGCGATCGTCGGCGTGCTCGCCAAGCTTGGCCGTCAGCAGCGCGGTGGCCTCGGACACGCTGCGGTCATACAGCTCGATGCGCTCGATCGCGTCACCCCGGGCGGCGGTCCAGTCGCGCTGCTCGAATCGGCCCTGGGCGCGCTTGGTGATGCCGCGAAAGCGCGCGTTGTAGTCGGCGAAGCCGGCCCGGATCAGGCGCGCGCAGTCGTGCGCCAGAGCCTCCCTCTCGACCTCACTGAGGGTCGTTGGCAGCGCTGTGGTCGGTTCCATCGAAGGCCTCGTCGGCGCGTTCCAGATCGGCTTCGATGGCTTCGGCCAGTTCTGCCGCGCGGGTGTAGAAATGATCGACCGGCAGTCCGTCGACGAGCTGGAAGGCCGGCGGCTTGAGCAGCGCGGTGAACGACGGCTCCTTCCGGAAATCGTCGTCGATCGCGTCGGGCAGGCTGAACAGCACGAACAGCATCCCGCTGACCAGCGCCGCCGCGCCCAGATGGCGGCGCGTCGGCTGGCCCGCGATCAGCCCCAGATGGCCGAACAGGGCAACGCCCAGACCGCCGTAGAGCAGCAGCCTGCCGAACACTCCGGTCCAACCGTCGCCGGCAACCGCGAACAGCAGGTACTCGCCCAGGACGTCCAGTAGCAACACGACGAACAGGCTCAGCGCCGCGATGGTCAGATGGCCCGGATACTGCAAGCGATGGGCGAACAGCCGGTTGACGATGGCCCAGGCCAGGGCCCAGATCGCCACCATCACCAGCACGCCGAGGGCCTCGGCCAGTGCGGGCAGCCAGCGCTGGTTCTCGCTCTGGCCGACGAATTGCTGGACCCCGATCAGCAGCGCCAGCAGCAGCAAGCCGACGGCAGCCATCGGCAGGCTGCGCAGCCCCTGTGCAATGCGGTGATCGGACTGATCGGTGCGGCTGGCCGGCAGCGGCTCGTCGGCACAACGAAACAGCAGGTCGGTATGACCGATGCGCAATTCGGTGCGTCCGCGCAGTGCGATTTCGCGCACCCGCTGCGCACGATCGCCCAGCCGCAGGCCGTTGACGCTGCCACTGTCGAACAGCTGCCAGCCGTCGGCCCCGTAGCGGAGCTCGGCGTGATGCGGACAGACGTAGGGATCATCCAGGACCAGATCGTTGTCCAGCGCCCGACCGATCCGGAACGGTCCCTGCGCGTCCAGCTTGACCCGTTCGCGCAGCGCACCGCTGCGCTCGTGTACCTCCAGCACTGCAACCACCGGCTGCCCGCCCTCGCTGTCCGACGCCGTACTCATGGCGTCCACTCCAGCGTTTCAAGAAAGCGTCGGGCAAAACGCAGGCCCTGATCCAGACTCACCCCGGTCAGGCTCAGCGTCGAGCTCAGGGCGCTGCGCGACTGGTTCAGCGTGATCTGCCGCTGCAGCAGGTCATACAGGCCCGGATAGTCGCGATAGGCACGCAGGCACAGCACTACCTTGAGTTCCAGCTCGGCATGCCGGACCGGATGCGTCTGGCAGCGGAACTCGCTCATCGAATCCTCGTCGCCACCGAAACCACCGTAGTAGCGGGCGAAGTCGGTTTCCATCTTGGCCCAGAAGCGCACCGGCCCCAGCTTGTTGCTGCTGCTCAGGCGGTGTTCCATCCGGATCGTGCCGGTCGACAACTGACCGCTCAGGTAGATCTTCTCGTCCGAATAGCAACTGTGGATCACCGTGTCGAGCAGGCGGTCGCTGGTCTGGTCGCTGCGCGAGGAGCAATTGACGAAGGGGGCGACCTTGCCCGGCACCCGATAGCCGCCCAGCGCCACAGTAGTCAGCGGACCGGCCAGCAGTTCGCTCAGATAGCGCTCCTGATTGGCCTGCAACTGGTCGGCGATACGCAGCCGCATTGCCCGCTGCGGATCGCTGTCCTGCAGCAGGCCGAGCAGGAAACTGGCCGGAACCAGGAAGCTGACCTGATTGCCGGCGGTGGCGACGTTGATGCCAATGACGTTGCCGTAGCGGTCGATGGTCGGGCCGCCGCTCATGCCGGGATTGATCGAACCGCTGAAGTGGATCCGCTCGTACAGCGATTTTTCGAGCAGCCCGTTGTAGGTGCCCTCGATGATTGTCATGCCCAGATCGTAGGGATTGCCGAAGGCGTACAGGCGCTCGCCCATCGCCGGCAGATTGCTCTCGATCGCCAGGAAGGGCCGGTCGACATCAACCGCCCGCAGCAGCGCCAGATCATGGACGACATCCACATTGAGCAGGGTCAGGGCCCCTTCGCTACCGTCATCGAGCACGTACTCCGCGCGGAAGGTCTCCGGATGCTCTATCAGGTCGGCCACGACATGATAGTTGCTGACGATGTCGCCACTGTCGGAGACGAAGAATCCCGAGCCCAGCGACGATTTCTCGCCGCCCTGGCCATCGATGATGCGCACCTGCACGATCGCCGCCTTGTAGCGGGCAAAGATCTCCTCGGTACTCCAGTCCTGCGCCGCCAGCGGCGTGGTGCCAACCAGCAGCGACAGCCCGGTCAGTAGTGACAGCAATGTTGTAAGAGAGCGCATCAGCATCTTCTGGTGAAAGTGCGGCGAGTATAGCTTTGTGGGGGGTGAGGGCGGGGCAACGAGGGCCCAGGGCTCAGGGCCCAGAAGAGCAGGGCTCACGCCTTGGAAGTTCTGCGGTCGCGCCCGTAGGATGGCCGGTGAGCTCCGCGAACCGCAGCTACAGGAGAAACCCGAAGCGGGACCGAAAGGCATAGCTGCGCGGCAACCTCCATGCTTGCCTCAAACCGGCTCTTGACTGGGCCCTGAGCCCTGAGCCCTGAGCCCTGAGTCTTTGCGGACCTCAAGACTACAGATTGACTCGAAGTCCGACGCGCGTTCGCTTCAGACCGCTCCTGCCCTATGCTCCCAGCGCATGAACACGCCTCTCCTGCAGCTGCGCCATGTCGGCAAGACCTATCCGGGTGAGCAGCCGGTGGTGGCGCTGGCCGAGGTCGATCTGGACCTGCACGGCGGACAGTTGGTGGTGCTGCTGGGGCCGTCGGGCAGTGGCAAGTCGACGCTGCTCAATCTCATCGGGGG
>DAIMJK010000215.1:0-6588 GCA_036722245.1 Lysobacterales bacterium | reverse complement strand
AGAACTGCTCGATGGGCTGGGCGAACAGGTCCGGGCCGACGTAGCCGCAGATCGTGGCCAGTTCGTGGAAGATCGGCCGCAGGGTATCGACGCTACCGGTCTGGCCACCCTCGACGTAGGTTTGCATCACGGCTTCAATCTGCTGCATGTCTGTTCGGTCACTGGAGTTGTTCATCGGTTTCATTCCTCTGTCATTGGCCGCAGCTTGGCGAGCGACTTGCTCGGTTGCCATGGCGCTGTCTTCATTGCTTTATTCATGGAAGTAGCGCTCCTCGATGATCTTGCCGTCGCGCACCGCGAACACGACGATCTGACTGTGCGGTGTGCGCTGACCGGCGTGGACGATCAGCATGTCGGCGAACAGCGCGAAGTGATCGCCGGTGACATACGGGCCGTCCAGGCTCAGATCCTCGATGCCGTGGGTGCTGAGCCAGCGCAAGTTCCGCGCGCGTACCGCCTCGATGCCGCGACACACCGCAGCGGTCCCGTCAGCCAGCCCGTGCGGCTCGATGCTGACCACGTCGTCGGCCCAATAGGTCTCGCCGGCCGTGCGATGGTCACCGGCGCGCCATAGCGCCATGAATCCAGCGGCGACCTCGGCTGTGGTGAGTAACCGCTCGCTCATGACTCATCCGGATCCCAGCAGCGACACCGCCATCCGGTTCCAGCCTTCCGAGCGCGCCACCCAGGGACTGCTGAGCTGCAGCGGCAGAACCAGGGCCATGCTCGTCAGGGTTGCCGGGTGAATGCGCCCGAGCGCGCGACGGTCGAACAACGCCAGCGCGATCAGGAACGGTACTGTCACCAGCAGATACGCCAGCAGGTCGACGATCGCGGGATTGGCCAGCGGCAGCTTCAGGGTCCAACGTGTCATGGCGGGCGCGACCAGACACAGCGCGGCGACGTAGATCAGCCGGCGGTGCCACTCGCGATGCCGGGTGACCAGCAAGATCGCCCCGATCATCAACAGGGCGAACAGGCTGATGTCGATCAGGTTGTACCAGCTGAACTCCCACGGCTGCGCATTGCCCTGCGCGAGGCGGTTTTCGCCGGCCCGCTGCGCCATCCAGTAGCCGGACACGATCAGTGCGCCGCTGAGAAAGAAGCCGGAAAGGCCGATCTCGCGATGACGCGCCACCTGGCCCCGCGCCACCAGGCGGGTCTGCCAGACCAGCAGCCCCATCCAGGCAAAGCAGGCCAGGCCGTGCGCATGGTGCAGGAGTTGGAAGCTGTGAGAGCCGGTGACCATCGGCAGGTAGTAGGTCAGCGGAAAGCTCAGCAGGACCAGGGCGGCCATCAGGACCGCAGTCTTGAAGAAGAATCCGCCCTGTGCCGGCCTCGACTCCGAACTTGCGTGGCTCACGGGAGCACTCTCTCATCCACTCGACTAAGGCTCGAACCCATCTGCGAAGATGGTGTTCGGATTGCCATCTGTTGTGGGCAGCAGGCACCAGCGCACCAGTTGTCCGAGATCGCCTTCGGCGTTGTCGCTGACACGCAATGTCCAGTTGCCGTTCAATGAGCGCCCGTTGAAGCCCGACAGTGCGTTGGCCGGGCGGTAGCGTGGCTCCGGGAAGGCAGGCTGGCCCTGCTGGCTCTGACAATCGGTCTGAATGCCAAGGGTTGCCTCATCGTCGAGTGTGACCCCGATATTGGAGCCCGAGCAACCGAACCCTCCCCCGGCAACACCCACGCGATTGACCAGGCGCACGGTGGTTGCGCTGCTTGCATGCACCAGGTCGACGATCAGGTCACCTACCCAGCTGTGATTGATATCGAGAAGAACGTCGAGATCGGTGATTGTGCCCGGCTGGGCCACGGGCAGCGTGCTCGATAGACCCTGCGCGTTGTTGTCCGGTATAGGCTGGCCCACCTCCATGCAGAGCTCGCCAGGCGGCGCGCCGGTGCCAGCATCTGCGGTGAATGTGTAGCTGAAATTGCTGACCCCCCCGCCTTGCGCCGTTGCGGTGCAGTTGATCACTCCGGTCTGCGGATTGGCGGTGAGTGTGAAGCGCACTCCGACCGGGTTGGCGTTACCGCCCACCACGATCGTCTGCGTTGCATTCGAGCTTATGACGACTGAGCCGGAGCCGACCGCGCACACCAGCGACGTCGTACCCGTCCCGGAGCCGCCAGCGACGCTGAAAGTGATCGAGCCGTTGACATTGGCCCCTACGTTGCCGCCGCCGAGCGCGGTGGTGCTGTTGTTGGCTGGGGTGTTGGCCGAGACGGTGGGGCCGATGTTCGGTGGTCCGTCACTGGGGACCTGGTTGTAAAACCAGTTCACCGTGTTCTGAAACTCGGCAGTTGCGCTCGTCACCGCAAAGTCGCCGTTTGGCGCCGCAGAAGCGCTGGTTCCGCAGAATGCAAAGCCCGCGGTATTGGTGAACCGGATCTTGATGTTGCAGGTAGCGGACTGACCTATGTAGTTCAGCCGAAGTGTGTAGTCGTCTGCGCTGCCTTGGATGCCATCGCGTCCGGCGCGTGCGATCCGCAGCGTTGCCACGTCGTCAGGCGCCAGACGTCTTATCACATTGTTGGAGCAGATGACCGGAAACATCGTGTTATGCGTTGGCGCAAAGCCGCGCAGCCCACTGGTGTTCGGTTGCCCGCCATTGCAGGGTCCGAAGGAGGTTGAGTTCTCGACGAAGTTATGCCCGCCCGGCAGATCCGACAGCAATGTCGAGTACGTATTGCGATCAACCGTTGCAGGTGGGATCTCGAAGGGATTGTTGGTGTTCTTGCGGAACCAGTTTCGATTGATGTCATCACCGCGAATGTCGTCGCGGCTGCCACGAACGCCATCAGCACCGACGTTGACGTCGAATGCGCCATTCGCGCCCATGAAGGTGTTTGCGAAATAGTTGAGCGCGTTGTTCGAGCCCGTTTCCGACGGACCCAGCGCGTTGTGGTCCATGCCGATACAGTGCCCGATCTCGTGCAGCAGGACGGACTCGAAGTCCGATCCGCCGTCAGGATGGTCGGCAATGTTTCCTATCGTAGGTGTCAGCTGGTTGAAGGCCGCTACAACATTTCGTATCGCTTGCTCCGGGTTGCCAGTTAGTGGCAAGGCACCCGGGTCGAGACACACACTGACCTGGATTTCGCCGCCGACACCGTTGTAGCCGCCGCCATGCACAACCCGATTCTGGTTTGCAGCGAAATTGATAAACGTACCCGCACTGGCGATGCTGGTACCGACGCCCAGAGCGAGCGCAACGCAGACCCCGATTGAACGGCTCATCGCTGGATCCCCTCTTCGTGCGCGGTGTTGGCAAGGGCCTCGAAGAGTTGCTGGACAGATGCAATCCCGATCAGCGCTGAGTGATGCGGCAGGTTCAGCAAGTCGTTGCGCAGACTGGCAAAGCGCAACCTGGTTGCCGCCCGCGTCGTGCTGGCTGCCAAGTCGAATTCGATGATGTTCTCATCCATCACCCGGTAGAAGGTGTTGCTCGACGAGGCACGTGCCTGTTTCTGTTCAGAAACGTCCCTCTGCAGGGAGGACGGATCCAGCACGCGCAGACCGACCGCTTCGATCTGCGCGATCATCCGCAAGTAATCGCTCTCGGCGAGTTGCAGGACCCATGTGCCATGCCGAATGTCCTGGCTCGGGAATCGCGCGGCAACGCAGCCGCTCTCGTGAATCTTCACCACGAGTGCCGAATCCGCTTCGTGGGCAAGCAGCGGCGGCATGCTGCGATACTCCATCGTTGCAGGTGACGTGCCGCAGTCGGCATTTGCATCAAGGCTTGCGGCCGCAAACAGCAGCGCGATCAGTGCAGGATGGATGTTCACGTTAGCTCCTTGTCCCGGAAGGGCATGGCGATACGGTTCCAGGGTTCCGAGCGCGCGGCCATTGGCGATGCCCCTCCCCGCGGATGTACGCGAGAGAAAGCATGCGCGTGACCGGGCCACGGGACTACGCCTGCAGCGTTAATTCATCGTCAAATCTTCGGCGCGGTCCGCAGCGCAGACAGGGACCAAATCTCAAGCTCGAGAGCGTCGATCGTCATCTGGCCCTGGCAACAGATCCGGCCAGCCGTACTTGTCCCACGCGGCCACCAGGCCGATGCGCTTGGCAAAGGCCATGAACCCGGAATGCTGGCGAGTGCGGCGGATGGGCTCAACATCGGCCCACAGCGACATCAGGCAGTACATGTTGGCCGGGGTGATCTGGCTGCCGAGGGTCTTGAACACCATCCTGGCGTAGCCCATCCAGATGGCCGGCGCGACGATGCTGGTATCGCAGGGGTCGTGCAGGGTGGCGTGCAGATAGTCGAGCGTGGTGCAGTAAATCGCCCGATGTACCGCACGTCCGCTGCAAACGCCTCTGGCAGCGATCCGCCAATAGGTGTCCAGGGCCGCTCCAGCAAGCGGCCGGGTACCCGCAGGTGGAAAGATGACCGTGTTCATCAGCAGGCGCGTCTGCCAGTACTGCTCCACCGCGAACTTGTGGTTGCCCGAGGCAGCCGTGGCCACGGCCAGCCACATCGAGGGCAGGCCCAGATCGACCATGCGGTGGCCGGCCGCAATCGCCTTGCCGATGTCGCCCAGATTGAGATGGGCAACCGAGAGCATCGCGAAGCTGCGGCCGTTGAAGGGATCCAGGTCGATCGCGGCCTCGATATACGGCAGCGCCTCGCGGGTGCGGCCGATGTAGAGCAGGAACGAACCCAGTCTGAGCACGACGTCGGGATTGTCAGGCTCCAGACGATAGGCCTCGTGCGCAAGGTCCAGCGCGCCGACCGGATCGTTCTCGGTCCAGCGATGGATGCCAAGCATGGCGCGGGCATGGCCCTGCTGCGGATCCAGGGCAATCGCCTTCATCGCACAGTCGGCCATGCGCCGGGATTTGGCCACCCGGTCCAGACAGGGCGTGTAGACCGCGGTGTACGCATACGCTTCGGCCAGGGCTGTCCAGCAGGCCGCGAACTGCGGGTCGATCTGCAGTGCTCGTTCGAGCAGGTCCACCGCCTTGGCCAGCACACCATCGCCGATGGCGCGCGCAGTTAGCGCCCTGCCCTGCAGATACAGTTCGTAGGCTGCCCAGCTGGTCGTCGTGCGCCTGGGACCAGGCGCCTGCAACTTGCGTCCAAGCGCCTCGCCAAGCTCGCGGGTAAGCTCGCCGGCGATCTCCGCCTGGAGGGCGAAAATGTCGTCGCTGGCACTGCAATAGCGCTGCGACCAGTGCTCGAATCCCGATGCGCCATCAACCAGACCAACGTGAATGCGCAGCTCGTCCTGCTGCCGCTGGATCGAGCCCTCCAGCACATACGAGACATGCAGCGCCTGCGCGATCTGCGGCAGCGGACGTTCCATCTTGCCGGCGAGCAGCGACGAGGCTCGTCCGGCGACGAGCAGCTGCGGCGCCTTGCCCAGGCTGGTGACCAGTTCGTCGAACAGGCCGTGCGCGACAGGCCCCAGCGCCTCGTCGGCCTCCGACCATTGGAACGGCAGCACCGCAATGCGCACCCGTCGATCGCTTTCGGGCAATGCATCCGAGGCGTCGCGCAGGCGCCATGCAGCCCGGAGCTGTTCTTCCGCCAAGCTGTCGCCGCAACGCCGGCAATGTGCCAAGGCCTGTTCTACGGCGTGCTGCAGGCGCTGCTCGACCTGCGCGCGCTGTCCGGTCAACCACGTATTGAATGGCTCGCCCAGATCGAGCCCGTCCAGCAGCGGTTGGCCCCCAATGGCCAGCAACAGCTCGCTCGCGCGCGCTGCCGGTCCGTCGCCGAGCGCGCGCTCCAGCGCGGCAAGGTCGGTTTGCACCGCGTGGGCGTTGACCGCCACGCGATCGCGGCTGACCTCGAGGAACTCGGCATGAATCGGCGTCAGCTGCTTCTTCAGCCCGAGCAAGGTCTGTCGCAAGCTGGCCCGCGCGTGCGCACTGACCTTCCCTCGCCACAACAGCTGTCCGAGCTGATCGCGATCGACGGCCAGCCCGGGAGCAAGGCAAAGCATGGCCAGCAAGGCCTGGTTGCGCTTGCCAACCACCGCGACCTCCGTGCCGTCCGACGCGAGCAGCCGGAAGCTGCCGAACAGGTTGGCGCGCAGCCGCTCAGGCAGGTCTGGTTCCGAGCGCTCGGCAAGCATCTACCGAGGCGCCGTCTCAGACTGACCAGCCTGCGGCCTACGTCGAATGTTCAAGTATCCACGCCCCCGTGCTGCGCCACGCTAGACCCCAGTCACTGACCAAGAGGGGCTGAACAACGGCTCTGCGACGGCGAACGCTAGCAGATCTCAAGGCGCGGGTTGTCAACCCAGGGAAACACGTCGAAGTCGCACGAGGCCAAGCGCACGTGTCATCGCGAGGGAGCCCAAGCGACCGCGGCGATCCAGTTGCGTTTCGCTGTTGCTCTACCGCCCTGAAAGGGCAGCACACGTTAGCCTGGGGCAACGCCCCAGGAGAACCGGACAACGAAGACCAGAGCCCTGAAGGGGCGAACCATGGTCGGCTGCTGAACCGGTGGTTCGGTTCGCGGTGCGCTGTCTACACGGTCATCCCGGTTTGCCGCACGTCCGAATATTGGGCGCCCCTTCAGGGCTCGGGATTTCCTTGCTGCCTGCCTGGGGCGTCGTCCAGCAGAC
>DAIMJK010000214.1:0-6589 GCA_036722245.1 Lysobacterales bacterium | reverse complement strand
CTGGACAACACCATCGTCGTGCTGGAGAGCGTCGACCAGGCGCGTCGGCGCGGCATGGATCGGCTCGCCGCCGCGCTCGCCGGCGTGCGGCGGGTCTGGCCGGCGGTGCTCGCCTCGACCCTGACCACGGTGCTGGTGTTCGCACCGATCCTGTTCGTCGAGGAGGAAGCCGGTCAGATCTTCTCGGACATCGCGATCGCGATCTCGGCCTCGATCCTTGCCTCGATGGCAGTCGCGATCAGCGTCGTGCCCGCGCTTGGTGCGCGTTTGGCGCGAGACTCCGATGATCAGCGGCAGGTCGCTGGCGCCGCGCTGTTCGAGCGCCTCGCACAGGGAATCGACGGTCTGATCGGAAATCGTGGCATCCGCCTGGGCGCGCTGTTCGGCCTCGCCGCGGCCTCGCTGCTGGCGCTGTATCTGTTGACACCGCCGGCCGAGTATCTGCCCGAGGGCGAAGAGCCCAAGACCTTCTCGCGGATGATCGCCCCGCCCGGCTACAACCTGGCCGAGATGAAGCGCATCGGTGATGAGCTGATCGCTGACATCCTGCCGGCGCTGGACCTCGAACCAGGCGACTTCCGCGGCAGCGAGAACGAACTGCCGGCGCTGGCCTACTTCAATCTGGGCGTCAACCCGGGCGGTTTGAGGATCATCGCCGAGACCAAGGATCCGGCCCGCATCAACGATCTGATGGATGCGCTCGATGCGCGTTTCCGCGCCTTTCCGGGCATGCGTGCCTTCTCGTCCCGCGGCTCGATCATCTCCAGCAACGACGGCGGTTCGCGCAGCATCAATCTGGATATCTCCGGCGGGGTCGATCTGAGCACGCTGTACAGCGTCGCCGAGCGCGGCTTCCGGCGCGCCGAAGCCCTGTTTGACGGTGCCCGGGTGGGTTCGGATCCGTCCACGCTGAGCCTGGACCAGCCGCTGGTTGAAGTGCGACCGCGCTGGGAGCGACTGGCCGAGGTCGGTCTGAGCGCGAGCAGCTTCGGCTTCGCCGTCGCAGCGCTCAGCGACGGTGCCTTTGTGGACGAGATGATTCTCGGCGACGACAAGGTCGACATCTACCTGTTCAGCGATGCCGGCAACGAGCAGCAGCTCGAGCGCCTGGCTGATCTGCCGGTGGCCACACCGAGCGGCGCGGTGCTGCCATTGTCGGCACTGGCCGAACTGCGTGAGACGGTCGACAGCGGCAGCATCCGGCGTCTGGATGGCCGCCGCACGGTCACCCTGAGCATCGTGCCTCCGCCGTCGGTCCCGCTGGAGAGCGGGGTTGCGATCGTGCGTGATGAGCTGGTCGAGGCGATGCGGCTGGCGGGCGAAATTCCCGCCGGCGTATCGATCAGGATCTCCGGTGCCAGTGACCAGCTCAGCGCGACCCGTGAGGCGATGGCCGGCAACTTCCTGATTGCCATCCTGCTGAGCTATCTGCTGCTGGTGGCAATCTTTCGTCACTGGGGTCGACCGCTGCTGGTGATGCTGACCGTGCCGCTGGGCATCGCTGGCGGCGTCATCGGGCTGGCGCTCTTGAACGCTTTTGGCGGACTGGCCGGCTGGGTCGGCCTGGGCGGCTTCAGTCAACCCTTCGACATGATCACCCTGCTCGGATTCCTGGTCCTGCTCGGCACGGTGGTCAACAACCCGATCCTGATCGTCGACGAAACCTATCGCCGGCTCGAGGAGGGTGCGAGCAGCGCCGACGAAGCCGTCGGCGAGGCGGTGCGGACCCGCCTGCGGCCGATCCTGATGTCAACCCTGACCACGCTGTTCGGTCTGGCCCCGCTGGTCCTGATTCCCGGCGCCGGCACCGAGCTCTATCGCGGCCTGGGCGCAATCGTGCTGGGCGGCATCGCCTTCTCGACCATCATCACGCTGACCTTCCTGCCATGCCTGCTGGTGCAGTTGTTGCGCAGCACGGCGCCGGAGGGAGCGGCGCTGCGTTCGGCCTGACGATTGCGCACGCAGCCAGCGAGGGCAGCATCAATAGATTTCCCCGACCATGCAACGCAGACTCCCGCCCGCCTTCTCGATCTCGTCCAGGGCGACGCTCTGGATGTTGAAGCCAAGGCCTTCGATACTGGCCAGCGTGGCGGGCCTGAGCGCGTCGGCGGCGCGGGTGCTCATCCAGAGTTGATCGTCGCTCAGGGCGATGCAGTTGGCGACGAAGTTCTGCTTCTCGATCGCATCAACTTGCACCAGCGCAGCGCCGTGGATCTGCCGCAGGGCCTCGACCCAGGCCGGGTCTGCCAGGCCGTCGGGATGCACCAGCAGGCCGCGGCTGCCGAGGGCGCTCATGATGACATTGGTGTGGTACTCGCCCGGCGCCAGCTCGAAGCACAGCGTCCGGGCGAGTCCGAAGGCTTCGTCCATCGCCGCCGCACCGGCCTGGTCGCAACGCTCAGACAGCCCGCAATAGCCAATATTGCGACCGCGGTCGATGACCAGGCTGCCGGTCAGTTCGGCCACCAGGCCGCGCCCGGACAGATCGTGGATCTGCAGACCCAACTCATCCCCCAAACGCTGCCGAACGACCGGATCGAGCGCCTCGCGCTGGCGACTGGGATGACGCATTGCACCAATGATCAACCGGCCCCGGGCGGTGGCGAAGACATTGTTCGGGAATACCGCCTCCGGGGTGGCCGGATCGCCAGGCAGGGCCATTACCAGATGACCGGCTGCGCGCAGTGCGTCAACCAGTGTCTGCCATTGTCCGATCGCGCGGTCGGTGTCGAAAGCACCGGTCGGCGCGCAGCGCTGCGCTGGTTGCATGTACCGATTGTCCAGGGCCGAGTCGTCGGCATGACGAAAGCCGTCGGGACGGCGCAGCAGCAAGACGCGCGGGTAGCGTGAGCAGACCCGGTCGAAAGCCTGCGAGCCTTGCTCGGGGAGAGAACCAGGGTCGTCCAGCAACATGCGCGATGTTCCTTCAAGGGTCGGCGGTTGCGAGCGCGAAGGCGTCGCTTCAAAGACATCAGATTATCCTCAAACACCCCCCTTACGGCGCCTCCGGTGGCGGTGCTAGCATCGCTCACCGACAACTTGGGGGGAAGCGCGATGGGCATGCATTGGGGATGTGTACCGGTCGCGCTGCGCGCGCTGCCGGTTGTATTGAGCGGTCTGTTGCTGGGGAGCTGCAGTCACGTCAGTGAGCGTGCCACCGATGCGCAGCTGGTGTCACCGAAAAAACCTGAAAACAGTGTTGCCGTGTGGCCGAAGCGCTCGATCGGCACCCGCGATCGGCCGAATGCCCGCGCCGAGTGGTTCTACGGCCAGCGCGCCTATCCGCAGGCGAGTGTTCCCGACGGCGCGCGGTCAAAGGCCCTGGTGCAGGCGAGCAAGATCCCCGAAGTTGCCAAGCGCGAAACGGACGGTTCCAAAGCCAGCGCCAACAGCCTGTGGACGCCGGTCGGCCCGCTCGGATTCAACTCGCTGATAGCGCCCAGCTGGGGTCAGATGAGTGGCCGCGTGCGCTCCATGGCGATCGATCCGACCAATGCTGATCGCCTCCTGCTCGGCGTGGCCACCGGTGGCGTCTGGCTGAGCAATGACGGTGGCGGCAACTGGACGCCGCTGACTGACAACCAACCCTCTCTGGTCATCGGCGCGGTCGCCTTTGCGCCCAGCAATCCGCAGATCATCTATGCCGGTACGGGCGAGGGCAACGGTTCCTACTACAGCGTCGGCATCCTGAAGAGTTCTGATGGCGGAGCAAGCTGGGAAGTGCTGGGTGCCGACGAGTTCAATCGCGCCGCGATTTCCGGCCTGCTGGTCGATCCGACCAATCCGGACGTGGTCGTGTTGTGCGCTACCCAGGGGAGCCTCGGCTCTCGCGGCGGCTCGCTGGTCGAGAACGAAATCGGCGGCATCTACCGATCTACCGATGGTGGTCGGAGCTACACCCGGACCATCGGCAATTTCTGTCGTGGCCTTTATTCGGTGCCCGACAACTTCAATGTCATGTATCACTCGGCGACCGGCGTCGGTGACGAGAATGGTCTGTACCGATCCGAAGACGCCGGCCAGAGCTGGACTCTCGTCAGCGGCGCGGTCAATGGCGAGGATGTGCAACGGCTCGCGATCGGCCTGTCGCGCGATGGCAGCCGGATCTACATTGGTGGGCAGAAGGGCGGCGACATAGTCATCCAGCGCAGCAGCGATGGCGGTCAGAGCTGGACCAAACCGACCCTGACGCCGCTGCCGGACGGCAACGAGAGCGCCCCAGGCAACCCGCTGACCTATTGCGAGTCGCAATGCGACTACGACAACGTCATCGCGGTCAATCCCTTCAACCCGGACGACGTGTTCTTCGGCGGTATCGGCTTGTATCGCTCCACCGATGGTGGGGCGAGCTTCATTCGCGTAGGCGAAAACAACGAGCCGGCCGGACCCGGTCCGGGTCCGCTCCATGTGGACCACCACGCATTGGTCTATCACCCGACGATCCAGGGCCTGCTGTTCAACGGGAACGATGGCGGCATCTATCGCAGCACTGATGGCGGTGCCGGCTGGACCTCGCTCAGCGGCACGATCGCCACCTTGCAGCACTACCACATCTCGCTCCACCCGACCGACCCGAACATCATGTTCACCGGCAACCAGGACAACGGCACCACCCGCCGCAGCAACAGCAATACCTGGACCGAGGTCGCCGGTGGCGATGGCGCCTTTTCGGCGGTCGATTTCACCAATCCGCAGATCGTTTTTGCCTCCACCACCGAGCTGAACATCCTCAAGTCGACCAATGGCGGCGCCAGCTTCGCGCCGGCCGGTTTCGAGCGCGAGCAGGGGGAGCCGGCCGATTTCATTGCGCCCTTCGTGATGGATCCGGTGAATTCACAGGTGCTTTATGCCGGTACCAACCGCCTCTGGCGAACCGCCGACAGCGCGGCCAGCTGGGCACCGATCAGCGACCCATTGACCAGTAACGAAGGGGCCACGCTGAGCTATATTGCGGTTGCCGCCAGTGACACCAGCATCGTCTACACGGTCGCCTCCGACGGCACGGTAGGACGCTACACCGCCGCGGCCGGCGGCGCGATCGTCAGCGCCGCGCCACTGCCGGGGCGCTACGCCACCGGTGTGGCGGTCAGCCCCACCGACGCCAACACTGTCTATGTGACCTATTCCGGATTCAACAGCGCCACCCCGGACACGCCGGGGCACGTCTTCCGCTCCACCGACGGCGGTGCCAGTTGGACCAATGTGTCGGGCAACCTCGCCGACGCGCCGGCCAATGCGGTTGCGATTCGCCCCGACCAGCCGAACGAGATCTATGTCGGCACCGATGTCGGCGTGTTCATCAGCTTCAGCGGCGGTGGCAGCTGGGAACGGATGGGCAACGGCATCCCGAATGCGGTGATCGGCTCGCTCGCGGTCAATGGCACCACCGGCATCCTCGCTGCGGCGACCTATGGCCGCAGCGTCTACACCACCCAGCTCGGTGCCGCCGCGCCGGGTGGCACGACCAACTACAGCTACACCTACTGGAATCCGACCGAGCCTGGCTGGGGCTTCAACGCGCAGCACCAGGGCAACCTGCTCTACGGCACCTGGTACAGCTACGATCCGGAAACCGGCGCGCCGATGTTTCTGACCGTCGAAGCCAACCAGACCAGCGAAGGCAACTTCGCTGGGCCGGTCTTCCGGATCGCCGGCACGCCGTTCCAGCTGATCAACAACGCGCAGGCCTTCACTTCGGTGACCCAGGTCGGCACCGCGCAGCTGGCCTTCGATGGCAACGGTGCGTTGAGCCTGGATTACAGTCTGTTCGGAGTGGATCAGAACAAGCAGCTCGAACGCTTCACCTTTGCTGCCAATCCGCCCACCTGCACCGGCACCACCGCCTCCCGTGCCGGTGCCAGCAACTACTCCGACCTGTGGTGGAATGCCGCCGAGCCGGGCTGGGGCCTGACCCTGGCGCATCAGGGCAACACGGTCTTCGTGCTCTGGTACACCTATGGTGAAGGCGGAGTGGACCAGTGGTTCAGCGGCTCGGCCCTGACCCTGCAGGAAGACGGCAGCTTCGCCGGCGCCCTGCAGCGCCCGAACAGCGGCACCCCGCTGCCGCAGATCAACGGCCCGGCCACCAGCTTCCCGGTGCCGCAGGTCGGTCTGGCTATCCTCGAGTTCAGCAACGGCGAAACCGGCAGCTTCAGCTATCAGATCGGCGACGTCACCCAGACCAAGCCGATCCAGCGCTTCGTCGTGGTCGGGGCGGATCAGCCAAAGCCGGTGTGCGTGCAGTAGAGCGCAGGGCACAGGGCTCAGGGCCCAGAAGGCCCTCAGCCCTCACCCCTGACCCGCGTGATACCCCACCAACCGCTCCACCTCGTTCTTTGATCCCAGCATTACCGGCACGCGCTGATGCAGGCCTTGCGGGGCGATGTCGAGGATGGGGCGGTGGCCGTCGGTGGCGGCGCCGCCGGCTTGCTCGACGATCATCGCCATCGGGTTGGCTTCGTAGAGCAGCCGCAGGCGGCCGCCTGCGGCGCGACATTTGGCGTCGACCGGATACAGGAAGACGCCGCCGCGGGTCAGGATGCGGTGGACGTCGGCGACCATCGAGGCGACCCAGCGCATGTTGAAATCG
>DAIMJK010000213.1:2396-6607 GCA_036722245.1 Lysobacterales bacterium | reverse complement strand
GCCCTGCAACCACTTGACCCTCCGAAACTACAGTTTGAATCGCACCCGGCTCGTTGGCGCTCGCCTCAGCCGCCGCAACCCAACCGGCCAAGCGCCGCTCTACCTGCAGCAGACGCTGGCGGATGCGTGCCTTCAGCTCGGCTGCGGCGGCGTCGGTGAAGGTGGTGACGAGGATCTGACGGATACCCAGGCCGCGCTCGAGCAACAGCCGCAGGTGCAGCAGGGTGATGTTGTAGGTCTTGCCGGTGCCGGCACTGGCCTCGATCAGGCTGTGGCCGGTCAGCGGCAGCGCGCGCCACGGTGGCGGCACGGGTGTGGACGCTACGCGCTCAGGCTGCATGGCGCACCCCGTGCTCGGCCGCCTCGATATCCGCATACAGCCGCGTAGCCAGCTCGACGAAGGCGGCGTGCTGCGGGTGGCTCGGGTCGAGGAAGGCGGCATCTTTACCGATCAGCGCGTTGTAGCCCGGCTCGTAGTTGCACTCGCCCTTGCTGTTCTGGTTGCCTTCCCACAGCTGCAGTGCCCGCAATTCGGGTACGCCGCTGCGCTTGACCAGGGACTCGGCGTAGCCGTAGCTGGTCCGCGGAAAGTAGTGGCGGGCCGTCGCGGCGGCACGATCGAATCCATCGACCAGCCGATCCAGACTGTCGCGCAACTGCCCATCGGTCAGGGCATGCTTGCCGAGAACGTGCACGCCATCCTTGTCGTGCAGGTGGACCAGCGCCGCATGCACACCGATCTGGGCCGGCCGGGCCAGCCGCAGGCACAGCCACTGCAGGTACCAAGGCAGCAGATGCTTGAAGTCCAGCGTCTTGCTCTGGCTGATCAGGACCAGCCACAGGCCGCCGGCGTGGTCGCTGTAGACGTGGTCGAGCTGGCCATTCAGGCGGCGACGACCCAGTGTCAGGGTGATCTGTTGCGGCGTCGGATGATGGCGGCCGCGTTCGAACGGGTTCAACCCGCAGGCGCGATCCAGCAGGGTCTGCGCCTTTTCCCGCAGCACTTCCCAGCCGAGTTCGCCGATAGGCCCGGGTGCCAGCCGACCTGAGCGCGCCAGCCCGGGCGGCGCGTGCTCGGTGATCTGGTCAGTGCCGCTCTGCAGCGCCTGCCAGACCAGCGTCAGCGCGCTGCTGTCCAGCGCCGGCAGGCCGGGAATCAGCGGTTCCTCGTCGTCGGCGGCCTCGAAATCCAGACTGCGGCGCGACAGCAACAGAGCCTGTTCGCACAGCCAGCCGCTCGGGCGTCGGTAATAGCGGCATAGCTGATCGAGGTCGATGTCGTTGTTGCTTTCGGCAGAGGTGGCAGCAATCGTTGCGCTCGCGCCGATGTCGTCCATGAAGCGCCAGCCCTGCGCGCCCGGCACGGCGTTGACCGCGGCATCGGCGTAGTGGCGGGCGTAGGAGTACAGACGAGGGTCCGCAGCGTCGGGGTCGGTCGCATCGCTGGCGGCGCTTGTGTCGTGATCGGCAGGGACGAAGTAGCGCTCGTCGAAGGGCTGCAGCGGATGCCGTATCAGCCACGGCCGGCGAACTTTCGCGGCTGCTTCGGCGAGCCCGTGTTGCTCGTCCAGAAAGCCCAGCAACTCGGCCAGCGGCACCGCCGGATTACGCACCGTGCCATCGTGCACGGCCTCACCCAGGTAGCTCAGATGGAGCGCGTCGCGCGCACTCATCAGCGCTTCCAGGAACAGGTAGCGGTCGTCGTGGCGGCCATCGCGATCACCCAGCTGCGGCCGTGCGACCATCAGATCCAGGCTGCGCTGGGATCTGCCGCGCGGGTACTCGCCATCGTTCAGACCAAGCAGCGCGATGACCCGGAACGGGATCGACCGTTGCGGCACCATGCCGCAGAAGGTGATGCCGCCGGCGAGGAAGGGCTGCCGGTCCGGTACCTCGTCCAGCGCCTGCTTCAGGGCGGTGCGCAGGATCGGCCAGTCGATCTCGGGGTCGCAGCCGGCGTCGCCGGCCTCGTCCTTCAGATGGCCGATCGTGCGGCGCAGGGCAGCCAGCGCGGCGGACTCCTCGGGATGGCGTGCGTCGGCCTGGTAGAGCCGATCCAGCCAGCCCAGCAGCAAATCTATCCAGCTGCCTAGTGGTCGCGGCTGATGGCTGATTCCGCGCCATTCGCGCAGCAGCGCCAGCAGTTTCCAGAGTGCGCCGAGCGCCTGTGCATCCGGACCCTCGACCGGCGTGGCGGGCAGGATCGGTGCCGCGTCCGGTTGCGCCGGCGCTTCCGGCATCAGCGTGTCGGGTGCTTCCACGCCGAGCAGGACACCGGCCGCCATCCGGTCGACCGCGAAGGCGAAACTGTGCATGTCTTCCGGCGCGGCACCGAAATCGGCCTTCATCGGGCCGTCCAGACTCCAGGCCACGTGACAGCGGTCGAGCCAGCGTTCCAGCGCGCGCAGCTGGCCGTCGTCCAGTTCCAGCGCGCGCATCACCGCCGGCAGCGCGAGCAGCGCCAGCACCTCGGATCGGCTGATTCGCTGGCTGGGCAGGTCGAGCAACTCGGCGAAACTGGCCAGCAAGGGGTGACTCAGCCGCAGCGGGACGTCGGCCAGGTGATAGGGCAGCAGCTCGCCCTGCCGCGCCGGCTCGCCGAAGACCGCTGCCAGCAGCGGTGCGTACTCGGCCATGTTCGGCGCCATCACGACGATCTGGCGCGGTTCCAGGTCGGGCAGGGCGGCCAGTCGGTCGAGCAGTGCATCGCGCAGCACTTCCAGCTCGCGCAGACGGGTGTGGCAGGCGTGGACGCGCAGCGAGGGGTCGTCCATCGACGCCAGCGCGCTTGTCGTTGCGGTGGCCACACTTTCTGGCTGCAGCGTGCGGATGCTGTTCTGCAGTCGGCCGAGCAAGGTGGCGGCCGGCGCGCTGTCCTCGGCGTCAATCTCATCCTGCGGATCGCGATGCTCCAGCTTCTCGTCGAGCGAGTTCAGCTGCAGCGTGAAATGCTGACCGCGACGGCCGAGCGAGGCCAGCAGCGGATGACCGATCTCCAGCCAGGCCTTGCCGTCCAGCTCCGCCCGCAGCTGGTGGCGCCGACTGACCAGATCCTCCCACAGCTCGCGGCAGGGGTCCGGAAAGTACAGCGTGAGGTTACGCACCTGCGCCAGCGCGACCAGCGCATGGAGCACCTCCGGCGGCAGGTGGGAGACACCGAAGACATGCAGCATCGGCGTCTCCGGATCTGGCGGCAATCGCAGCAGGGCCTTCTGCAACTCCGAGCCGCGCGGCTGCCGTGGCGGCTCGCCAATCGCCGCCACGACCAGGCGCCACAGCTCACCCTGCCAGTGCTCGCCCAGCGCGCCGGGCTTGCCGGCCTGCCAGTCGATCAAGCCCTGCCGACGGTAGACCAGATATTGGCCAAACAGCCCGGCCACGCCGTCGGCGAGCTCGAAGCGGCGCTGATTTGCGCCCGGATCCGGGCGCTCCGGCTCAGCCTCGCCATGCAGGTAGGCGCGCAGTTCCTCGGCTTGCAGCTGCGCCAGCAAGGGCAGCAGGCGCCAGCGCAGTGCGCGCTGGCGATACGCCGCGGCAGTGGCCGGGGCAGGGGACTTCGGTGCAACAGTCTCGGCGTCGCTGAACAGCGCCAACTGTGGCTGCGGCTGGCTGCGCTGGCGCAACTGCTCGATGAAGTGCTCGAGCCACTCGTTCGGCAACAGCATCTGCAGGTTGCCGGCGAAACGCGGCCGGCCGGCTTGCGGCCGTTCGGCCAGCCACTGCTGCAACCAGCGTTTCATGCCCAGATGACCGACGACGATCGTCTGCGGAGACAGCACCGACTCTGGCCGGTGAGTCTGTAGCGATGCCGCCAGCTTCTCGGCGAGGTGCTCCAGCCGACTGCTGCGGCTGACCGTCAGCACGGGTTAGCCAAACGGCGCCACGCCGATCCAGCGCGCGTGCAGATGGAGCGCGAACAGCGCCCACAAAGCCGTGCCAATGACGATCGCGACCAGCGTTGCGAGCCATTTTCCGGCAGGTGGTCGCGAGCCCGCGGCGCGATCACGGCGGCGTGCGGCGATGAAGCCGGCCACGGCCCAGACCAGAAATGCGCCGAACAGCAGCAGATCATGAAGACTGCCATTGGCGATCAGATGGGCCAGCGCCCACAACTTGATGGCGGCATACATCGGATGGCCGATCCGCGCCTTGAAATGGTTGCCCGGAACATACGCCGCCACCAGCAACATGAACGCCGGCAGGGTAAGCAG
>DAIMJK010000213.1:0-2386 GCA_036722245.1 Lysobacterales bacterium | reverse complement strand
AGTGAGGCGACATGACGGGTCCAGACCGGCGCCACCCAGAGGATCGTCGGATCCAGTCGCGCCTGTGCATAGCCATAGATCAGCATGACGAAGCTGAGCAGCGAGACCACGCTGAACAGCGCTTTCCAGCCCATTTCACCCATGCTCGCCAGCAGACGGTCGCGCAACGCGGGCGCCAGGATGCGCAGCGAGTGCACACCCAGAAACAGAAACAAGCCAAGCAGCAACCAGGTCATCGTCATGCGCCAGTTCGGGAGAGGGAATCTTGAGCCGCCATGGTCGCGGCTGCGGCGGGGGAAGGCAAGGGTGTTGGGGGCTCCGAATGAACCTGTTGCGGTCCTTGACCTCAGTGCCATTTGCCGACTGGCTCTCGCCCTCGCCCTCGCCCTCGCCCTCGCCCTCGCTCTTGCTCCCAACTCCCGACTCCCGACTCCCGACTCCCAACTCCCGACTGCTCCTGTCACGCCACCGCCACGACGCAGTCGACAGGATGCCGTGGTCGGGGTCGCAATATGGCCCTGAAATCGTTAGGGTCGGGTTGCGCTCCATCGGATCGGGACAATGGAACGGATTGAAATCTGCACAGACGCGCCGGCCCGCCAGCAGAGTCTGCTACGACGCTACCAGCGGGTCCGCGCGCACACCGAATGGCTGGCCAGCGCGCTCAGCGCCGAGGATCAGCAGATCCAGACGATGGCTGATGTCAGTCCGACCAAGTGGCATCGGGCACACACGACCTGGTTCTTCGAGCGCTTCGTGCTGCAGGATCTGGTGGCGGGCAGCGCGGCCGTCGATCCCGCATACGACTACTTGTACAACAGCTACTACGAAGCCGTCGGGCCGCGTCATCGGAGGGATCAGCGCGGATTGCTGAGCCGGCCCGGCATGGCCGAGGTCGCGCGCTGGCGCGAGCGCGTAGACGCGGCAATCAGTGAGGCCCTGAGCGACGGTGAACTGCTGGCGCCGGCGCTGGCCCGGATCGAACTTGGGTTGCACCACGAGCAACAGCACCAGGAGTTGCTGCTGAGCGACATCCTGCACGTGCTGTCGTGCCATCCGCATGCGCCGGTTTACCGCGAAGGGGACGACTGGGCCGGTCCTCCGCGCTCGGGACGGGCCTCGCTCTGGCAGCACTTCAACGGTGGTCTGGTGGAGATCGGTCACGCCGGGTCCGACTTCGCTTTCGACAACGAAGGGCCGCGTCACAAGGTCTGGCTGGAGCCTTACGTGCTGGCCAGCGAGCTGGTTAGTGAAGCGGACTGGCTGGCCTTCATCGACGCCGGCGGCTACGACGACCCGCAGTACTGGTGCGCCGACGGTTGGGCCCAGGTGTGTCAGGCCGGTTGGCGGGCGCCGCTGTACTGGCGCCGGCGCGATCAGCAATGGTGGGTTTACAGCCATGCCGGCGAGCGGCCTCTGGATGGCGCTCGGCCGGTGTCGCATGTCAGCTGGTACGAGGCCGATGCCTTGGCGCGCTGGGCCGATGCGCGGCTGCCGACCGAAGCCGAGTGGGAGCATGCAGTGGCCACCTCGGTGCAGTTGCAGCAGGCCTTCGGAGCCGTCTGGCAATGGACCGCGAGCGCCTATGCGCCCTATCCGGGCTACCGCACCGAAGGCGGTGCACTGGGCGAGTACAACGGCAAGTTCATGTGCAACCAGTTCGTGTTGCGGGGCAGCGCCGCCCAGACGCCTGAGGGACATGCGCGTCTGAGTTATCGGAATTTCTACTATCCACAGCAGCGCTGGCAGTTCGCCGGCCTGCGCCTGGCGAGGAATGCGGCATGAATGGCCAGAGTACGTCCCGATCCGAACTGACCGCAGGGCCGGAGGAGGACTTTCGCAATCACGTCCTCGACGGGCTGGCACAGCGGCCCAAGCGGCTGTCACCGAAGTGGTTCTACGACACGCGCGGGTCGGAGCTGTTTGAACAGATCACGCAACTCCCCGAGTATTACCCGACTCGGGTCGAGATCGAATTGCTCGAAGGGTTGGCGCAGTCGACAACCGAGGCCGAAGAATGGCGCAGGGCCGAGGCACTGATCGAATACGGCAGCGGCAGTTCGCGCAAGACCGACCTGCTGCTGCGCTGTCTGCCACGGCTGCAGCAATATCTGCCCATCGATGTGGCCGAGGAGTTCCTGCAGCAATCGGCGGCGCAACTGGCTGAGCGCCATCCCGAACTGCAGGTGCGGCCGCTGGTGGGCGATTTCAGCACACCACTGCGCTTGCCCTTGACCACCGAATGCCGATCGCGGTTGGGCTTCTTCCCCGGCTCGACCATCGGCAATCTGGGCCCGCGTGGCGCCTTCGAGTTTCTCCGGTTGCGGCGCGAGGAGTTGGGTCCGCGCGGCGGACTGCTGGTCGGGGTGGACCTGAAGAAAGACAT
>DAIMJK010000212.1:0-6620 GCA_036722245.1 Lysobacterales bacterium | reverse complement strand
GCAAGCCCGCGGCACCGTGCTGCGACCGCTGGTCAGCGGGCTGGAGGCACGCAAGCGCTTCCTGCTCGGGGCACTCGATGCTGGCCTCGTCCAACTCGATAGCGGTGCCGTACAGGCCCTGCGCCACGGCCGTTCACTGCTGGCGGTGGGCGTGCGTAGCTGCGCGGGCAGCTTCGTCCGCGGCGATCTGGTCCGGATCCAGGGCGACGACGGTATCGACATAGCCCGCGGCGTGGTCAACTACAGCGCCGACGACCTGCGCCGCATCGCCGGCCGCCGCTCGGACGAGATCGAGGCGGTACTGGGCTATCACCTGGGTGACACCGTGGTGCATCGGAATGATCTGGTGGTCCTTTAGGAGAGCAGGGCTGAGGGGTGAGGGCTAGAAGAGCAGGACACAGGGCCTAGGGCACAGGGCCCAGGGCCCAGGGCACAGGGCCTAGGGCACAGGGCCCGGGGCGCACGCAGGGCCCAGGGCGCAGGGCGCACGCAGGGCCCAGGGCGCAGGGCCCAGGACAGCAGCGAACTAGCTCGTAGGATGTCGGTGAGCTCCGCGAACCGCATCACGAAGGCTGGGTTCAACCTCAGCGCCGCATCGGAGGCTTCGCCCCGCTCTTCTGACACCCTCAGCCCTCAGCCCGGCCGTACACCCTCAGCCCTGCTCCTCTAAGCCTCAGCCCTCACCCCTGCCCTCTACCATACGCCCCCGTACGGCGCTATCCTTAAGTCCGGTTTCCAGCTGATCCCGAGGGGTGCGCCATGAACACCAGTGTTGCCGACCAGAGTGCGCAATTGGCTGTGCCCGGATCGACCTTGCGACGCGAGTTGAGCGCTGCAAAGAATCTGTTCTTTGGCGAAATCCTGGAAGAGAACCTGTTTCCCTATCCGGTCATGCGGGCGCGTGATCGCGAGCTGCTGGGGATGATGACCGAGGCCATCGACCGCTTTCTGGACGAGAACCGGGAACGGCTGGCGGCGATGGACGAAAGCGGCGAGATGCCGGAGGATTTTCTCCAGTCGCTGCGCGAGATGGGCCTGTTCGGCCTGATCATCGGCGAGTCGCATGGTGGGCTGGAGCTGTCCAACGCGGCCTATGCGCGGGTGCTGGCGCAAACCAGCGCTCACGACAGCTCGGTTTCGGTCACTATCGGCGCGCACAGCTCGATCGGCATGAAAGGGCTGTTGCTGTTCGGCACTGACGAGCAAAAGGCCCGCTATCTGCCGCAGCTGGCCAGTGGCGAGCTGATCGCCGCCTTCTGCCTGACCGAGGCCGGTGCCGGCTCGGATGCGGCCGCGGTGCGGACCAAGGCCGAGTTGCAGGCCGATGGCAGCTGGCTGCTCAACGGTGAGAAGATCTGGATCAGCAACGGTGGCTTCGCCGGGCTGTACACGGTGTTCGCCCGTACCGACGGCCCGGACGGCAAGCTGAGCGCCTTCATCGTCGAGGCCGGTTGGGACGGCGTCAGTCACGGTCCGCACGAGCACAAGATGGGTATCCGCGCCTCGTCGACCACGACCGTGGCCTTCAACGATGTGCGGGTGCCGGCGGCCAATTTGCTCGGCGAGGTCGGCAAGGGCTTCAAGGTCGCAATGGCGATCCTGAACAACGGTCGCACCGGCCTGGGCGGTGGCGCGGTCGGCGGGATCAAGGCACTGATCAAGCTGGCCAGCGCGCAGGCGCTTGATCGGCGCCAGTTTGACCGGCCGATCGCCGAATTCGGGCTGGTGCGCGAGAAGCTGGCGCAGATGGCGATCGACTGCTTCGCCGCCGAGAGCGCGGTCTGGATGGTGGCCCACTACATCGACTCGGGCTGCGATGATTACTCACTGGAAGCGGCGATCAGCAAGGTCTTTGCCAGTGAGGCGGTTCAGCGGGCGGCCCACGAAGCGCTCCAGATCGCCGCCGGCAACGGCTACATGCGTGAGTTTCCGTATGAGAAAATCGTCCGCGACACGCGCATTCTGTCAATCTTCGAGGGCACCAACGAGATCCTGCGCCTGTATATCGCGCTGTCGGGCCTGAAGGACGTCGGTACCTCACTGAGCGAACTCAAGAGCGCGGTGGGCGACATCTTCAACGACCCGATCAAGGGCTTCGGCGTGCTCAGCGGCTACGTGAGCAAACGCCTGCGTGAAAGCACCGGCTTCGGCAACGATCGCATCGTCAGTCAACTGCCAAACCGGCTCAAGCCGGCGGCGGCGATCTACGAGAAGTACGTGGTGGAGCTGTCCAAAGCCAGCGATGCCTTGCTGCGCATGCACGGCAATGAGATCGCCGACGAGCAGTACCAGCTCAAGCGCCTGGCCGATGTGGTGATCGATCTGTTCGTCGGCCTGGCCACACTGGCGCGCGCCGATGCCCTGTCCCGCGAGGGCCCGCACGGCGATGAAGCGGTACGGATCGCCGCCCTGTTCGCCCAGCAGGCCAAGCGCCGGATGGCCGCCAACATCCGCGCCTTGCTGCGCAACGAAGACCACGAACGCGATCAGCTGGCGAGCTTCGTGCTGCAGCAGGGGCGGTTTCCCTGGGATGTGATCTAGGGCTGAGGGCCAGCGACCTCCAGGCTGCGGCGCGAGTTACCGATCCTCATCAGTGCATCAGTCTTGCTCGCACCATCGCATCCCGGTAAGCCGCATAATCGGGCCCTCAGTTGCGGAGCCTGCCCATGGATCTGGACACCACGCCTTTTCTGGACTGCCGCGGTCGCAAGCTGCTGCTGGATCGGCCGCGCGTGATGGCGGTGCTCAATGTCACGCCGGATTCGTTCTCCGATGGGGGCCGCGATCTTGATCCGAAGCACGCCATCGAGCGGGCGCTGGCGCTGGTGGCCGAGGGCGCCGACCTGATCGATGTCGGTGGTGAGTCCACTCGTCCGGGCGCCGATTCGGTGAGCGAGGAAGAGGAACTGCGGCGGGTGCTGCCGGTGATCGAGGCGCTGGCTGCTCGGGTAGATGTGCCGATTTCCATCGACACATCCAAGCCGGCGGTGATGCGCGCCGCGGTTGCCGCCGGTGCCGGCCTGATCAACGATGTGCAGGCGCTGCGCCAGCCCGGCGCACTGGAGGCGGCCGCCAACAGCGGCGCGGCGGTGTGTCTGATGCACATGCAGGGCGAGCCGCAGACGATGCAGGAGGCCCCGCACTACGAGGATGTGCTGCGCGAGGTCAGCGGCTTCCTGACCGACCGCATGATGGCCTGCGAGTTTGCCGGCATCGACCGGCGCAAGCTCGTGCTCGACCCGGGCTTCGGTTTCGGCAAGGCGCTGCCGCACAATCTGGCGCTGCTGGCGAACCTGATTGACATCGTGGCGCTGGAGCGACCGGTGCTGGTGGGCCTGAGTCGCAAGTCGATGCTTGGCGCCGTTACTGGCCGCGAGGACCCGGCCGAGCGCCTCGCCGCATCAATCGCCGCGGTGATGCTGGCGCTGGACGCCGGCGCGCTGATCCTGCGCGTGCACGATGTGGCCGAAACCGTCGACGCGGTAAAGCTCTGGCAGGCTGTGCGTCCGCTGCGCCGTGTCCGACCGAGCGGGGCCGATGCGAAGGCGAAGTCGGCGTTGGAGGCCTTGTTTGATGATGACTAGCGGTGCGAAAGAGCAGTTCCAGTAGCCAGTTCCAGTTGCCAGTGAGGAGCGGCAGAGCGATGGCCCAGGGCCCAGAAGAGCTGCCGCCCGCAGGCTGCGGTGTACCTCAGGTTCGGTTGGCCATCCAGGCCGCCAGGCCGTGCGCGGGGCGCCCGCGATCCCGGGGTAAGCAACGGGTTCCTCAGGCTGACGCCAACCGCTCGAAGCCGTCGCGCAGGCGTTCCACCTGCTCGGCCTGGCCGTCGACCATTGCCAGCAGAAGGTCGAGGAAGGCGAGGGCGCTTGCACTCGCGGCGGGTCCCTTGGGCCAGCCATACGCGTCCATGAAGAGATGGTAGGCGGTGTACCCGCGGATATGTTCGCGGATGAGTCGGACAATCTCGCTGTTTGGCGCCTTCTCGGGCCAGTCCAGAATGGCGAGCCAGATCTTCCCCCGGTCGTAACGGTCGCCGTACTGGAGCCAGTTGTCGAGGTGTTTCCGGGCGAACTCGTTATCGTTGTCAGCGAGTGCCTGCCTGAAGCTGTTCCAATGATGTAGCTGCAGCAAGTGAACCAACTCTTCCGGCTTGGTCTCTGCAATTCTGTGCAGGTCCGCCTCGCTTGCCTCGCAGCGCTCGGTTCGCCCTTCGTCGAACGTCTCCCAATACCACCCATCGCGGTCCACACCGAGTGTGCTGTGCGCGCGAGTACAGCCCATCCTTACGATTCCACCTTCGCGCATGGTGTGAAGGATCAGCTGCAGTTCGGCTTCACTGAGCGCCATTTCGGCTTCCTCGCGCGGCGACCAGGTTGGCTGGGATACGTAGTGTGCCGCATCAGCACCATTCTTCGCTCTGCTCTCCTTTGTGTCCCTTGTGTTGAAAAGCGCTTTAGCTCTAAAGGCTCACGACCGCGTCAGGTCGAGTCGGCGGTCCGGTCCCAGCTGGCCACACGCTTTTCAAGAAAGGCGCCGATGCCTTCCTGGCCTTCGGGCGAGATACGCAGGCTGGCGATCAGGTCGGCGGTATGCGCATCCATCTTGCCCTGGCGGGCCTCGTCGGTGCCGCGGATGCCGAATACCAGTTGCTTGGCGACGCTGCAGGCGGCCGGGCCGGCGCGCAGGATCAGCTGCAGTTGGCGCGCGATCGCGGCGTCGAGCCGTTCGGGGGCGACGCACTGATGGACCAGGCCCATCGTCGCGGCCTGCGCCGCATCGAAGGATTCACCGGTGAGGAACCAGCGGCGCGCCTGGCGCGGGCCGATAGCCTCGACCACATAGGGCGAGATCACGGCCGGTACCAGTCCCAGCTTGACTTCAGTCAGGCCGAACTTCGCGCTGTCGGCCGCGATCGCGATGTCGCAGCAGGCGATCAGCCCGACGCCGCCGCCGAAGGCCGCGCCATGAACGCGCGCGACGGTGGGGCGGGGGAAGAAGGCCAGCGTGCGCATCAGGGTGGCCAGGCCGAGTGCGTCGTCGCGATTGGCCTCGCGTCCCGCCGCGGCCATCCGGCGCATCCAGTTCAGATCGGCACCGGCGGAAAACGATGCCCCCCGACCGGCCAGGACCAGTGCGCGCAGCGTCGTGTCCTTGGCCAGTTCTTCCAGCTCAACGGTCAGCGCGGCGATCAGCGCGTCATCGAAGGCGTTGTGCAGATCCGGCCGATTCAGCCACAGCCAGGCGACGTCGCCATTGCGTTCGATCGTATAACCATGGGTCTGACGCATGCCCGGGCTCCCCCTTTGAGTCTGGCCGCAGATGCTAGCAGGCCGGTCGGGGGCAGTGGTCGCGCCTTCCTGGGTCAGGCTCAGTCGTCGCGCCTGTCCTTGGGGGGCTTGCGCTTTTCCTGGTCGTTCTTGCGCTTGTCAGCGGCGTCGCCGTCATCGTCCTTGTCCGACTGGCTGCCGCGGGTCCGGCCCAGCCCACCGCCCTGTTGCTCGTCCTGCTTCTGGGCGGAGACAAGGTTTGTCGGGGCCGATTGCGCATTGACGCCTTGGCCGACCAGGCCAGCAAGTGCAAGGCTGATAGCAAGCAGCAGCAACTTGTTCATGGATCCTCCGCTTTGATGCGTGGACCACCACCCTACGCCCGAATGTTGGTTGTTGCCAGTCCTTGCGGCATGATCCCGCACCGGCAACTGCCGTTGCCCATCGGGAAGCAGCGTCAATGAAGATCGCCTGGATCCGGAACCTGCGCTACGTGGTGTGGCTGTTGCTGTTGCCGGCGCTGCTGCTCTTCATCGCCTGGCACTTTACTGACCTGATCGTCGCCGACCACAGTGGTGAACTGGAGGAGCGACAGCGGGCCGAGCGGCAGCAGCAACTGCTGGATGAGGTCGAAAGGCAGAACGCGCTGACTCAGCAGGCGCGAATCGACGCCCGTCGTGAGTTGGCCACTGGCTGCGTGAGACAGGCGCTGCGCGGCCTCGGGATAGCGCCCGACCGATTGGCACCGATGCTGTTCATGGTCCAGTCGCGTGGCTGTGGCGCGGGCTGTGACAGCGAGGAGATTGCGCGGTACCTGGTCAACGAGTATCGGATCGAAGGCCTGCAGGTGGTACTGATACGCACCGTTACCGATGCCGGGTCACAGCCACCAGCGCCGGCCGGCGTGCCGACCGTGGCGATCCCCAGCTGCGCACCCTTGGTTCGCAACCATGGTGACGACTACTTCCTGCGGCTGCCCGATGGCAGCTTGAGTTCGTCGGGTGAACGCCACGAGAGTCTCATCCGCTTCGGCGGGGAGGGAACGCCAGTCTTCGACCCCGATCCGCTGGTGCGCGACGCGTTGGGGTTGACGGGGCGGGAGTGACCGAAGAGCAGTTCCTGTGGCCAGTTCCAGTGGCCAGTTCAGAGCCTGCAAGAGCCCATTACAACGTAATTGCGAGACCCAACTTTCAGCCGCGAAGCCGCATGAGGCATGGTCGCTCAGGCTCCCTCTCCATAACCCATATCGTAAGTCATTGATTTACGGAAGTGCCGGGACCATGGCTTATGTGCATTTCCAGCATCTTGCGCAATCGCAACCCGTCCGCGCCGTCTTCGTAGTAGCGCGGGCAG
>DAIMJK010000211.1:2034-6658 GCA_036722245.1 Lysobacterales bacterium | reverse complement strand
AGCTCACCCCAGCGCTCGTACAGTCGTTCCAGCTCGGCCTGGCGCTCGCCCAGGGTGGTTTGGTCGGCGAGGATCAGGGCGCTGTCGCGCTGGTAGAAGGCCGGGTCGTTCATCGCAGCCGTGCGTTCGGCCAGTTCGGCTTCGAGCGCTTCGATCTGCTTTGGCAATTGCTCCAGCGCGAGCTGGTCGCGATAGCTGAGCTTGCGTTTGGGCGCGGCCGGCGGTGGGCTGGGCTTGGGTGAAGCTGCCGGCGGGCTGGTTGCAACCGTCGCCGATGCAGCGTCAAGGGTCTTGGCCGGCGGCAGCTTGCGGTCGCTGTAGCCACCTACGCACTCGATCACCCGGCCGTCCGGCAGCAGGGTCAGCGTGCTGGTGACGACGTTGTCGAGGAAGGCGCGGTCGTGCGAGACCAGCAACACGGTGCCGCCGAACTCGCCCAGCAGTTCCTCCAGCAACTCCAGCGTCTCGACGTCCAGGTCGTTGGTCGGCTCGTCGAGCACCAGCAGGTTGGCTTCCTTGCTGAACAGCTTGGCCAGCAGCAGGCGGTTGCGCTCGCCACCGGACAATCGGGTAATCGGCGCGCGGGCGCGTTCGGGGGTGAACAGGAAGTCCTGCAGATAGCCGTAGATGTGCTGGCGACGACCGCCGAACTCGATGTACTCGCGGCCCTCGGCGACGTTGTCGACCGCATTGCGGCTTTCGTCCAGCTGCGAGCGGTACTGGTCGAAGTAGGCGATCTGCAGCTGCGTACCCAGCTCCACCGTGCCGCGCAGTGGCGCCAGATCGCCCAGCAGCAGCCGCAGCAGGGTGGTCTTGCCGGCGCCGTTCGGGCCGATCAGGCCGACCCGGTCACCGCGCTGGATCTGCAGGTCCAGATCGCGCACCAGCCAGCGGCCGTCGTCCCAGGCAAAGCCCAGACCCTCGACCTTGGCCACGCGGCGACCGGACTTGCTGGCCTCGGCCAGCCGGATCTTCGCGATGCCCTCGCCCTCGCGCCGCTGCGCTCGCTCGCGGCGCATCTGCAGCAGCGCTCGCACGCGACCCTCGTTGCGGGTCCGGCGCGCCTCCACGCCCTTGCGGATCCAGACTTCCTCTTCGGCCAGCTTGCGGTCGAAATGGGCGGTCGCGAGCGCCTCGGCGTGGCGTCGCTCTTCGCGCCGGCGCAGGAAATTGTCGTAGTCACCGGGCCAGCTGCTGAGCTGTCCGCGATCGATCTCGACGATGCGTGTGGCCAGCGCGCGCAGAAAGGCACGGTCGTGAGTGACGAAGACCAGCGCGCCGCGGAAACCGAGCAGATCGTTCTGCAGCGCCTCAATGCTTTCGATGTCCAGATGATTGGTCGGCTCGTCCAGCAGCAACAAGTCGGGTTCGGCCACAAAGCTCCGCGCCAGCAGCACGCGCCGCTTCATGCCGCCGGACAACTGCGCAAAGGGCGTATCCGGGTCCAGCCCCAGCCGCTCGACCGCCTGGCTTACCCGCTGTTCGCCGGCCCAGCCGCCGCCGGCTTCGATCTTCGATTGCACCACGGACATCTGCGCCAGCAGTTCCGGATCGCCGGCACCGTGGCTGAGGTGCTGATACTCGGCCAGCAGCGCGCCCAATTCGCCCAGACCGGTGGCAAGCACGTCGTAGATGCTGCCTTCCAGATCGTCCGGCACTTCCTGCGTCAGCCTTGCGACGCGCAGGCTGGGCTGGCGCTGGATCTCGCCACCATCGGGCGGCAAGCTGCCATCGAGTAGCCGCAGCAGGGTCGACTTGCCGGCGCCATTGCGGCCGACCACGCAGATGCGCTCGGCCGGCTCGATCACCAGGTCGATATGGTCGAGTAGTAGCGGTCCACCAACGCTCAGCTCAACCTGGCGCAGAATCAGCAGATGAGCCATCAGTTGCCCTTCGTCACGCCGGCCGCCTGGCGCAGGCGCTCGGCCAGTGCCTGCGGGTCGGCCGGCGTCAGCAGGACGCGGCGATCATCCCAATGCAGCATCAGCGCAGGGCCAGTGTCCATCGCAAAGGCGCGGAAGTGGCCCAACTCGCGACTCCAGTAGCGGCCGGTGAAGGAGAACAAGCCGCCGTTGCCGAAGGTCCGGATGACCCCGG
Organism: Lysobacterales bacterium; assembly: GCA_036722245.1. Lineage (GTDB taxonomy): Bacteria > Pseudomonadota > Gammaproteobacteria > Xanthomonadales > SZUA-5 > JAWLAT01. The sequence continues at coordinate 4,561 of DAIMJK010000211.1, read as the reverse complement.
CGAAGGCCTTGGGCCGGTAGTCGACTGATCGCAGCCCGCGCAGATCGACCCGGTTCGTGTGCAGCAGGCGTTCCACCACCAGGCTTCGGCCATCGATTCGATAGCCGCGGACCAGGAAGGGCAGACTGAGCAAGGGCAGCGCCAACACCGGCAGTGCCAGCCACTTGCTGTCAGGTACCTCGGGCGCGACCATGAAGAACATCATCGCAGCGACCCCCACGCAAAGCAGCACGGACACACTGCTGGTGATCACTACGGTCTTGCCGACGCGGGCGGGGAAATGACTGGCCATGGCAGTGCTGGGTCATTGAAGGGTGGTGACAGGATCCCCGCAGCGAGGATGTGGTGCAAGGGTCTTGCGGGCTACAGCCGGGTCTGGCGGATCTGCGCCGGGCACTTGTCGAGCGACCCGCCCTACCCCAGTCTTGCCACCTTGCTGAGCAGAAGGCAAAAACCGCCATGCTGATTGAAACCGAGCGCCTGATCCTGCGTCCAACGCAACTGGTGGATTTCGACCGCTGGGCCGAACTGCAGGCCGACCCGGTCGCGAGCCAGCATCTGGGCGGCCCGCAGCCACGCGCATCGTCCTGGCGCGGCTTCATGACCATGGCTGGCGCCTGGTCGCTGACCGGTGTGGCGATGTTCTCGCTGATCGAGCGCGACAGTGGCTTGTGGGTCGGTCGGGCCGGACCGTGGCACCCGGAAGCTTGGCCCGGCACCGAGATCGGCTGGAGCCTGCACCCGGCCGCCTGGGGCCGCGGCTACGCCACCGAAGCGGCCACCGCGGCTATCGACTATGCCTTCGACGTGCTCGGCTGGGAGCGCGTCATTCATTGCATAGCCCCCGACAACCTGCCCTCCCAACGGGTCGCCGAGCGCCTCGGTTCCCAACCCGTCGGCCCCACCACCCTGCCACCACCCTTCGAGGCATCGCCGGTGGAGATGTGGGCGCAGAGCCGGACGGCGTGGAGGGCCCGGAGAGCATGAGGGTTGAGGGCTGAGAAGCAGGGTGAGGGCAGAGGGATCCGGGTTGCTGTTTCAAAGCGAGATTGTGCCTTGGGCCCCGACGCCGCTTTTCTGGGCCCTGGGCCCTGTGCCCTGTGCCCTGCTCTTCTGACCCCTCAGCCCTCACCCCTGCTCTCGAAAGTGACTCTCGTCACCCGACCTTTCGCCGCCATCTCGGTAGACTCCGCGCTTCTCCCGGTCGTCTAGTGGTTCGATCTCATGGAAGCAAGTGAGCTGGTGAAGGAACTGCGGCTGCAGCGCGGTGAGGAGCCGTCGGCTGCCGGGCGGTGGTGGATGATCGGGATCGGGCTGATTCTGCTGGCTGCGTTGGCGGGCGGCTGGTGGGTTGCCTTCGGGCGGGCCGAGGGGCCGGCACCGATCCAGACCCAGCTGGTCCGCGCAGCCGGTGGGGCGCAGGCCAGTCGCTCGGTGCTCGATGCGACCGGCTATGTCACGCCGCGGCGGATCGCGACGGTGTCGGCCAAGACCACCGGCAAGGTGGTCGAGGTGCTGATCGAAGAAGGCATGAGTGTCACCGAGGGCCAGCTGCTGGCCCGTCTGGACGATGCCGAAGTACTGCGCGATGTCGCGCTGGGCGAGGCCAATCTGCGCGCCGCCAGGCTGGATCTGCGCGAAACCCAGGTGCGACTGGAACTGGCCGAGCGGGAGTTGGTGCGGCAGAGCGATCTGGTCGGGCGCAAGCTGACCGCGCAGCAGGCGGTCGATGCGGCGCGGGCCGAGCGCGACAGCCTGCAGGCGCGATTGGCCAGCGCCCGCGGTCAGGTCGAGGTGGCCGACCGGCGGCTGGATCAGACTCGCCAGCAACTCGACAACACGCTGATCCGCGCGCCATTCAGTGGCGTGGTCATCGCCAAGGCGGCCCAGCCGGGGGAGATGATCTCGCCGATCTCTGCCGGCGGCGGCTTCACCCGCACCGGTATCGGCACCATCGTCGACATGGAATCACTCGAGATCGAGGTCGATGTCAGTGAGCAGTACATCGATCGCGTTGCCGCCGGCCAGCCGGTCGATGCGCGCCTGAACTCCTATCCCGACTGGTCGATTCCGGGGCGGGTGATCGCGGTCATCCCCACCGCCGATCGGAGCAAGGCGACGATCCGGGTGCGGGTCAGCATCGACAGTCGCGATCCGCGCATCGTGCCCGACATGGGCGTGCGGGTGGCCTTCCTGCGTGAAGATGCCGGCGCCACCGATGCTGCCGCGGTCATCGAGGGTGTGCGGGTGCCGGCCGAGGCGGTGCGGGGTGAGGGGCCGGATGCGACTGTCTTTGTCATCAGCGATGGCCAGGCCAACGCCCGTGCGGTCCGGCTCGGGCAGCGATTGGACGCCGACTGGCAGGTCATCGCCGGGCTCAGGGTGGGCGAGCGCATCGCCAGCCAGGCCACCGGGCTGGTGGATGGGCAGGCGGTCGAACTGCGCTGACTGTGCCAAACTTCCTCGCGCTGCCGCGGGCGGAGGCGCAGCTTGGCGATGGCCTCTACGGACAGCTTCCGGCTGTCCA
>DAIMJK010000211.1:0-2024 GCA_036722245.1 Lysobacterales bacterium | reverse complement strand
TGAGCGCTTTTACCGTAGTTCGCGCCACAATTTGTCCGCCGATGGCCGCCTGAACGGAGCGCTCCGCGGGCGTCGCTCGCACTGAAAGCTGCCGAGCCTTGAGGAGGTCTAACAGCTTGGATTCCCGACAACGATTCGACACATTGGTGCGGACCTACTCTACCGAGCTGTATCGCTACGCCTACTGGCTCTGCCAGGACCCGACCCTGGCCGGCGATCTGGTCCAGGAGACCTTCCTGCGCGCGTGGCGTTCGATCGAACAATTGCGCGATGTAGCCGCGGCGAAAGCGTGGCTGATCACGATCGTGCGGCGCGAACATGCCCGTCTGTACGAGCGCAAGCGTTTGCCCACCGACCCCATCGAGGACTTGCCGATCGAGGATCAGATCAGCCCGGAGGCGGCCGAGCTCAGCGATGCCGAGACGATCCGTGGCGCGATTGCGAAACTGCCAGTGAAGTATCGCGAACCATTGGTGCTGCAGGTGCTGATGGGGATGAGCTGCAAGGAGATCGCCGACCAGCTGGAACTGAGCGAAAGCGCGGTGATGACGCAGCTGTTCCGGGCGCGTCAGAAGCTGCAGGTGATGCTGCAACCGGATGCAATTGGGGATGGTGCGCAGTGACGATGCAGCCCGACTTCGAATTGCTGCTCGGCAGCGAACCGGCCAGTCCGGCCCTGGACGCGATGGCGCAGCGGCTGGGCGCGGTGGGCACGCAGCGGCTGCAGCAGGCGCGTGACTTCGAATTGCGGCTGGATGCGGCACTGGCGGTGGCGGTACCGAGCGATCTGAGCGCGTGGCTGAATCGTATCGCGCAGGACCCGTCCGCAGCGGACCTCTTGCCAGCGCCGTCCGACGACTTCGAGCTGCGCTTGGCCGACGCACTGGCCGTGCCGCTGCCGGACAGCCTCCTTGGTGATCTGCTCGCCACGCCGCAGCGCGCGCAGCCACGCACTTCGCACTGGTTCCGCCGTAGTGGCCCCATGGCGTTGGCCGCGTCGCTGCTGCTGATGGTCGGAGTAGCGACCAGCTGGTGGCTGGCCCGGCCCGGGTCAATGAGCGACGAGGCGTCCCAGAGCGCGATCGACCCGTTGCTGGCCGCCGCGGTCGATCATCTGCGCTACGAGCCCTTCGCGCTGACCAGCACCGCAAAGGTCCCGTCTACGACCGTCAGCGGCCTGTTGGCGCAACTCGGTCTGGCGCTGGCCCAGCCGGTCGAGGTCAACTACGCCTACCCCTGCCCGGTCGGTGGCCAGCGCACGCTGCACATGGTGATGCAGGCCGAGACCGGCCCGGTGACGGTGTTCTATTTCCGCGAGGCCGCTGCGGCGGAAGTCGAGCAGTTCAGTCACGGCGGAATGCTCGGCCGCTCATTGAAGTATGGCGATGGCATGCTGGTGCTGATCGGCAACAGCACGGCCGAGTTCGATCGGGTGGAGCGGGTTTGGCGTGGGGCTTTGGGGGCCTGAGCACCTCGTTCGGGGGCTGCGCGGCAATCGGATGGTTTAGCAGGCCTGGGAGGTTTTTCAGGGCCCAGGGCTCAGGGCCCAGTCCAGAGCCAATCCACGGCGAGTACGAGTCGAATCGAGCGCGGCGGCTCTTGATCTTCTGGGCCCTGGGCCCTGAGCCCTGGGCCCTCACCCCCGACACCCCGCTGGAGCCCACCCTCCACCCCTTTGCGGTAGCATCGGCGTCCCTCGCGGGCGGCCCGCCCCGGGTTCGCAACACGACGAGCAGAGACGAGCGATCCATGGCGCGCATCATCGCGGTGACCAATCAGAAGGGTGGTGTCGGCAAGACCACCACCTGCGTCAACCTGTCGGCAGCCCTGGCTGAGGTCCACCGCAAGGTGCTGCTGATCGATCTGGATCCGCAGGGCCACGCGACGATGGGCTCGGGCGTGGACAAGAAGGAAGTCCGGCCGACGGGCTGCGAGGTGCTGCTGCAGGAAGTGGCCATCGACGAAGCCATCATCAAGCTGCCGCATGGTTATGACCTGCTGCCCGGCAATGCCGACCTGACCGC
>DAIMJK010000210.1:0-6670 GCA_036722245.1 Lysobacterales bacterium | reverse complement strand
GGGGGTTAGCGTAGTGGCATGTGCTGTTGGCGCCAACGGGGGGAGAGCGAGTCGGGAGTCGGGAGTCGGGAGTCGGGAGAACGGCAAGGGCGCGAAGCACGAGCGCGAAGCAAGAGTGCAGTTGCGAATCAAGCTGATGCAGAAGCGGGGGTCGTCAACGCCAAAGTTTCTGCCGCGAGGTAGCTCACTTCGGGGTCGGGGTCGGAATCGGTATCGGAATCGTTGCTTGGACGAATCCACTGCCGCTTCGTGAACCTTGTAACCACGCCGCCCCTGCGTTGTCAGCATCGCCATGATCTGGTCGATTGCGACCGTACTTCATGCCGACGTTGGGGATGCCTGCCTGGTACACGGCTAGTCGTTGAAGGCCAAACCGCACTTCCGATGCCGATTCCGATTCCGACCCCGATTTCGGATTGCTGCATCAGTTTGAATCGCATCCGAGCGCAGTCGTCGCCGCCGCCCTTTCACGCGGAATGCCTATACTGCATCCCATCGACAGAAATGGAGGATGAGCCATGCTGACCCGAATCGCCGCACTGTGTGCCGCCCTCACGATGCTTCTCCCGGCCAGTGTTGCTGCTCTGGAGCGTCAGAAATCACCCGAGGGCGCGCGCGTCTACTTCATCGATCTGGCCGATGGCGCCAAGGTGACCAGCCCCTTCGTGGTGCGCTTCGGTTTGTCCGGCATGGGCGTGGCCCCGGCCGGAATCAAGCTTCCCAACACCGGTCATCATCACCTGCTCATCAACGCTGCGCTGCCGGAGGATCTGAGCCAGCCGCTGCCGATGACTGACAGCTATCGCCATTTCGGCGGCGGTCAGACCGAAGTCAGTCTGGAACTGCCCAAGGGCGAACACACGCTGCAACTGATGCTCGGCGACTTCCTCCACATCGCCCACGAACCGCCGGTGGTCAGCGAGGTCATTACTGTTACCGTCGAGTAAGCGGCAGGCTTGCTGGCGCAGTCGGGAGGGCCCAGGGCACAGGGCACAGGGCTCAGGCCCCTGAAAAGCGTGCTCCGACTGGGCCCTGAGCCCTGTGCCCTGGGCCCTCCAGCTGCTATCTTCCGCGCCCCCATTCCCCAGACTCGCCGCCATGACCGTCCGCACCCGCTTTGCTCCCAGTCCGACCGGATTCCTGCATCTGGGCGGGGCCCGGACGGCATTGTTCAACTGGCTCGAAGCACGTCACCGGAACGGTAGCTACATGGTCCGGGTCGAGGATACCGATCTGACCCGCTCTACGCCGGAGGCGGTCGCGGCGATCTTCGAGGGGGTGAGCTGGCTGGGGCTGGATTCCGACGAACAGCCGATCTTCCAGACCCGGCGCTTCGATCGCTATCGCGAAGTCGCGCAGGGCCTGCTCGCGGCCGGCAAGGCCTATCACTGCTACTGCTCGAAGGAATCGCTGGAGCAAATGCGGGCCGAGGCCGAGGCACGGGGTGACAAGCCACGCTACGACGGCCGCTGCCGCGACCGCCAGGGACCGCCGCCGGCCGGTGTCACGCCGGTGATCCGCTTCCGCAATCCGGACGCTGGCGAGGTGGTCGTCAATGACCGTGTACGCGGCCGAGTCGTGTTCGACAATGCCGAACTGGACGATCTGATCATCTGGCGTTCGGACGATTCGCCGACCTACAACTTCAGCGTCGTGGTCGATGACTCCGACATGCGCATCACCGACGTGGTCCGTGGCGACGACCATCTGAACAACACGCCGCGGCAGATCAATCTGTACGAGGCGCTGGGCCTGCCGCTGCCGAGTTTCGCCCATCTGCCAATGATCCTGGGGCCGGACGGAACCAAGCTGTCCAAGCGCCACGGCGCGGTCAACGTGATGAGCTATCGCGAGGACGGCTTCCTGGCCGAGGCGATGATCAATTATCTGGTCCGGCTGGGCTGGTCGCACGGTGACACCGAAATCTTCTCGCGAATCGAACTGGTCCAGCATTTCTCGATCGATGACGTGAACCATTCCGCGTCCCGCTTTGATCTGGACAAGCTGCGCTGGCTCAACCAGCACTACATCAAGACCACCGATCCGGCCAAGCTGGCCCTGGAGCTGGGCTGGCATCTGCAACGGGCGGGCATCGACGCGGCCGCCGGGCCGGCGCTGGAAGACGTCATCGTCGCACTGCGCGAGCGGGCTCAGACATTGTTGGAGATGGTGGACAAGGCGCGGGTCTGGTTCCAGCCCTTGCGCGAGTACGACGAGCAAGCCGTCGCCAAGCACCTCGGCGTTGCCGCTCGGCCGGTTCTGCAGCAACTGCTGGCCGTGCTGGAACAGCTCAGCGACTGGCAGCCGGAGTCCATCGATGCCCAGATCCGCGGCGTCTGTGAAGGGCTGGGTCTGGGCCTGGGCAAGGTCGCCGCGCCTTTGCGGGTGGCGATCACCGGCACCCAGGTGTCGCCATCGATCGATCACACGGTCTATCTTTGCGGCAAGCGCGAGGCGCTGCGCCGGATCGAGGCTGCGCTGGCGCGGATTCCGGAGGCGGGCTGATGGATCTGGCAAGCCTTCAGGCACTGCTCGATCGCTACCTGATCGAACTGCTGATCTACCTCGGGGTCGCACTGTTCGGCGGCATGCTGATCGGCATCCTGCGCGGCCAGATCGGCCGAGGCACGCTGTACGGCCTGCTGCTGGGCCCGATCGGCTGGTGGCTGGCCTGGCGCTGGCAATACGTCGGCCATCCCTGCCCGGAATGCGGCGGACTCAACTCGGCCAGAGCAACGACCTGTCGCCACTGCAAGGTCGACTTGCGCAAGGCCGCCGAACGCTCTTCGCGCTCACGGGTGCATTCGAAGTCGGATGGGTGGCGGTGAGTGGAGCAGTTCCAGTGGCCAGTTCCAGTAGCCAGTGAAGAGGGCGTCGGACCCGCCAGCTAGCTTGCTGCCACAACGCTGTCGGTAACTTGCTGTTCTGGCCGGGGCGGACCTGACTTTAGTCACTATTACTGTACAGAACATCTTGTATAGTAATGGTCATGCCCAGACCGCCCATCGCCCGCCTGAAGATCCTTGAAGCCGCCGAGCGCATCGTCAAGATGCACGGTGCGGCACATCTGACCTTTGATGAACTGGCCAAGGTCAGTGGTGTCACGCGCGGTGGGATCACTTATCACTTTCCGACCAAGGAAGCGCTGCTCGAGGCGCTGGTTGCGCGCGATGTGGCGCAGTGGGCGCGGCGGCTGGTCAGTCATCGGGAGGCGCTTGGCGATGTGCCAGGCGCGGATGTGATTGCGCAGTTGCGCAGCTCGGTCGAAGCCGATCCGGAGCGACGTCGTTTGATTGGCGGGATGCTCAGTGCAGTCGCGCATGACCCAGCACTGCTGGAACCGGTGCGCGAGTTCATGCGTGACCTCGTACCGACGCGCAGCGTGCCCGATGGTGCGGCGCTGCGCCTGTGGATCCTGCGTCTGGCCGCCGAAGGCCTGTTCTGGACCGACATGATGAAGTGCACCGATCTGTCGCCAGAATTGCGTCAGCGACTGGTGGTGGAAATAGAAGCGCTGGCACAACAGTGGGGGCAACAGGCGCAGACCGAAACGGGCGACGCCGCAGGCACGAGTCGTTCAGCTCGACCGCCTGACTCCAGCTAGCAAATACCGCGCTGACGCTCGCCATGGCCCAGGGGCAATACCGCATGGCAACTTTGACGCTATGTAAATGAATCTTGATCTACGGCCTTCGCTACACGCTCAGGAATACTCCGATGAACTCCCCAAACGCCGGTCGGCGACTACTGCTCCTGTTGTCCCTTTCCGTGGCCCTGGCCGCCTGCGGCGGTGCCGCAGGCCCGCCGGAGTTCCCACCGCCGGAGGTCGAAGTGGCGCCGGTCTTGCAGCAGGATGTGACCGAGTGGGATCAGTTTTCCGGCCATATCGAGGCCATCGATGCGGTCGAGTTGCGACCCAGGGTCAGCGGCTATCTGGAGCAGATGCATTTCGTTGAAGGCAGCCGAGTCCGCAAGGGTGATCTGCTGTTCTCCATCGATGCGCGTGAGTACCGGGCCTCGCTGGATACAGCCAAGGCCGATCTGGCCCGCGCCCGCACTCGCCACGAACTGGCCCGGACCGAAGCGGCACGGGCGGAGAAGCTGGCCGACGTGCGCGCGATTTCTGCCGAAGAACTGGAGCAGCGACAGGGCGAAGTACAGCAGGCGGCCTCGGATATCGCGGCGGCCCAGGCGCGGGTACGCCAGGCGCAGTTGAACGTCGATTTTGCGCAGATCAGCGCGCCGATTGATGGCCGCATCGGCGCGGCCACGGTCAAGCCAGGCAATCTGGTCGAGGCCGGCCAGACCCTGACCACGCTGGTGTCGGTCGATCCGGTGTACGTGGCCTTCGAAGGCGACGAGGGCGTGTTCCTGCGCTACCAGGCGCTCGCCCGCAACGGCCAGCGCCCCGACCGCGACGACTACAACCCGGTCCGGGTGGGCCTGGCCAACGACGAGGGCTTCCCGCGCGAGGGTGAACTGGTGTTTGTCGACAACCAGCTCGACCCGCGCACCGGCACCATCCGCGCCCGCGCACGGCTGGCCAATCCCGACGCCAGCATGACTCCGGGCATGTTCGCTCGGGTCGAGTTGCTCGGCCGCAACGCCTATCCGGCGCTGCTGGTCGACGAGCGCGCCATCCTGACCGACCAGGACCGCAAGTACGTCTATGTGATCGGCGCCGACAACACCGCCGTGCGCAAGGACATCCAGCCCGGGCGCCAGTTCGACGGGCTGCGCGTGGTCAGCGCCGGCCTGGAGGTGGGCGATCGCGTCGTCGTCAACGGCACCCGCAAGATCTTCTACCCCGGCGCCCCGGTGCAACCGGTGGAAGTGGCGATGCGGAGGGAAGAGCGGGCTACAGCAGTGCCAGTGGCCAGTTCCAGTGGCCAGTGAGAAGCACCAGCGCTAGCGAACTCGACCCTTGACCCCTGACCAACCCATTTGCTGAACCAGTTTCAGGGCCAGTGAAGCTCTGCGATGCCGGGCTCTTGAAACTGGCCACTGGAACTGGCTACTGGAACTGACTTGATGGACGCCTCCCGCTTCTTCGTCGACCGCCCGATCTTTGCCGCGGTGCTGTCGATCCTGATCTTCGTCGCCGGTCTGCTGGCGATACCGAATCTGCCGGTCAGTGAGTATCCGGAGGTCGTGCCGCCGTCGGTGATGGTCCGCGCGATCTATCCGGGTGCCGATCCGACGACGATTTCGGAGACCGTTGCCGCGCCTTTGGAAGAGGCAATCAACGGCGTTGAAAACATGATCTACATGAAGTCGGTGTCCGGTTCGGACGGCGTCATGCAGCTCACGGTCACCTTCGCCCAGGGCACCGACATCGACCTGGCCCAGGTGCAGGTGCAGAACCGGGTCGCACAGGCGCAACCGCGCTTGCCCGAGGCGGTTCGGGCGCTGGGGATTACCACCGCCAAGCAGTCGCCGACGCTGACCATGGTGGTTCATCTGCTTTCCCCCGATGGTCGTTTCGACGCGCTCTACTTGCGCAACTACGCGACCTTGCGGATCAAGGACGAAATCAACCGCCTGCCCGGGATCGGCCAGGCGCAGATCTTCGGCTCGGGTGACTACGCGATGCGCCTTTGGCTGGATCCGGACAAGCTGGCCGCGCGCAACATGAGCGCCTCTGATGTGGTGCGGGCGGTGCGCGAGCAGAACGTGCAGGTCTCGGCCGGCGCAATCGGTGCGCCGCCGCAGGCGGGCAGCTCCGATTTCCAGCTCCCGATCAGCGTCAAGGGTCGGCTCGAAAGCGTCGAGGAGTTCGAGCAGATCGTCGTCAAGACCGGCGACAACGGCGAGATCACCCGCCTGATCGACGTCGCGCGGGTGGAACTGGGCGCCAGCGAGTACGCGCTGCGCTCGCTGCTCGATGGCAAGCAGGCCATTGCGATCCCGATCTTCGAGGCGCCCGGTGCCAACGCGGTGCAGCTGTCGGCCGACGTCCGCGCCAAGATGACCGAGCTGGCGCAGTTCTTTCCCGAGGGGATGAGCTGGGACGTGGTCTACGACCCGACCGTGTTCGTCCGCGCGTCGATCAACGCGGTTGTCATCACCTTGCTCGAAGCGGTCGCGCTGGTGGTGCTGGTGGTGATCGTCTTCCTGCAGACCTGGCGCGCCTCGATCATTCCGCTGATCGCGGTGCCGGTGTCGATCGTAGGCACCTTCGCGGTGCTCTGGCTGCTCGGTTTCTCGATCAACGTGCTGACCCTGTTTGGCCTGGTGCTGGCGATCGGCATCGTCGTCGATGATGCCATCGTCGTGGTCGAGAACGTCGAGCGCCATATTGAAAACGGTCTCAAGCCCCGCGCGGCGGCGCACAAGGCGATGGAGGAAGTCTCCGGCCCGATCATCGCGATCTCGCTGGTGCTCGCCTCGGTGTTCGTGCCGATGGCCTTCCTCGGCGGCGTGACCGGTGAGTTCTACCGGCAGTTCGCGGTCACGATCGCGATTTCGGTGCTGATCTCGGCGGTCAACTCGCTGACCTTGTCGCCGGCGCTTTCAGCGGTGCTGCTGCAACCGCACGGCGCACCGAAGGATCGACTGGGGCGCTGGATCGACGCTGGCCTGGGCTGGTTCTTCCGGCCCTTCAATCGGGTCTTTGGCCGCGCCGGCGAACGCTACGGCGAAACGGTCAAGCGCAACAGTGCGCGCACCG
>DAIMJK010000209.1:0-6672 GCA_036722245.1 Lysobacterales bacterium | reverse complement strand
TTCATGCAGGTAATGGGGTGCGATTCGAACTGACGATGCGGGTGATGCACTTGAATCCGAGGGCCCAGGGCTCAGGGCCCAGGGCCCAGCAGGTCAATAGCCGCCTCAAGGCACATGGAGCCCACAGTTGCCTCGGGTTCGCTCTGGACTGGGCCCCGTGCCATTGGCCCTGGGCCCTGAATTCCACAGAGGCATCTCGAAACATCAACGCGGATCGCCTAGCGCACATCCCGCAGCAACGCATCGATACGCTCCCCGCGATCCACCGAATCGTCGTAGTGGAAGCGCAACTCGGGCACCTGGCGCAGGCTGAGCAGCTTCGACAGCGCCTGACGATAGCCTTTGGCGGCCTCGTTCAGTAATGACACGGCCGCCTTGGCTTCGTCCGGGTTGAGCGCGGTCACGTAGACCTTGGCCAGACTCAGATCGCGGGTGACCTCGACATCCGAGACGCTGACTTCCGGGACGTGTTGATCGCGCACGTCCTGATGCACCAGCTGGCCGATTTCACGCCGCAGCAAGGCACCGACCCGGTCTGTGCGCTGATATTCACGATGGCCCATGCTTGCCTCCCGTCGTCCTCAGTCAGCTCACAGCGTGCGCTGGACCTCGATTCGCTCGAAGCACTCGATCTGGTCGCCCGGCTTGACGTCGTTGTAAAGCTTGACCGCGATACCGCATTCGGTGCCTGACTTGACCTCGTCGACGAGTTCCTTGAAGCGCCGCAGCGATTCCAGTTCGCCTTCGAAGATGACCACGTTGTCGCGCAGCACCCGAATCGGTCGATTGCGCTTGACCACGCCTTCGCTGACCACGCAGCCAGCGACCGCGCCGAACTTGCTGGAACGGAACACGTCGCGGACCTCGGCGGTGCCGATGATCTGCTCGCGCGTTTCGGTGCCGAGCAGGCCGGTCAGGGCCTTCTTCACGTAGTCCAGTGCCTCGTAGATGATGCTGAAGTACTCGACCTCGATGCCGGCGTCGGTCAGGATCTTGCGCGCCTTGGCGTCGGCACGGACATTGAAGCCGATCACCACCGCGCTGGAGGCTACCGCCAGCTGGGCGTCGGACTCGGTGATGCCACCGACGCCCGAGATCATCACATTGACCCGGATCTGGTCGTTCGAAAAGCCGGTCATCGACTCGCGCAGCGCTTCTACCGAACCCTGCACGTCAGCCTTGATCACCAGGTTCAACACCAGCATTTCGCCGCTGCCCATCTGGCCGAAGACATCCTCCAGACGGGTCGGGCCCTGCTTGGCCAGACGCACATCGCGCGAAGTCATCTCGCGCTGGGTGGCGGCCTCGCGGGCGATCCTCTCGTCCTCGACCACAAGAAACTCGTCGCCGGCATTGGGCGCACCACTGAGGCCGACGACGCGGCAGGGAATGGACGGACCGGCTTCGTTGATGGTGCTGCCGGTTTCGTCGAACATGACCCGCACGCGGCCGAACTCGGTGCCGCACAGGATGATGTCGCCCTTGCGCAAGGTGCCACTCTGCACCAAGACGGTGGCGACCGGACCCAGTCCGCGATCCAGACTGGATTCCACCACGGCGCCGCGGGCGGGGCCGCTGACCGGGGCCGTCAGTTCCATCACCTCGGCCTGCAACAGGATCGTCTCGAGCAACTGATCGATGCCCGCCCCGGTCAGCGCCGAGACCGGAATGCAGGCGACGTCGCCGCCGTATTCCTCGGGCACGACTTCCTGCTGCAACAGACCCTGCTTGACCTTCTCCGGATTGGCGTCAGGCTTGTCGATCTTGTTCATGGCCACAATCAGCGGCACCTTGGCGGCGCGCGCATGCTTGATCGCCTCGATCGTCTGCGGCTTGATGCCATCGTCGGCAGCGACGACGAGGATCACGATGTCGGTCACCTTGGCACCACGAGCCCGCATCGCGGTGAAGGCGGCATGGCCGGGCGTGTCGAGAAAAGACACCACGCCGTGGCCAGTGTCGACGTGATAGGCGCCAATGTGCTGGGTGATGCCACCGGCTTCGCCTGCGGCGACCCGGGTGCGGCGGATGTGATCGAGCAGCGAGGTCTTGCCGTGATCGACGTGGCCCATGATGGTGACCACCGGCGGACGCGGCAGCGCAGGCGCTTCGTTCACCCGCGCCAGCAGTTCGGCTTCCAGGTCCTTCTCCTCGGCCCTCTTGACGGTATGGCCGAGCTCTTCGGCGACCAGGGTGGCGGTGTCGTGATCGATGACCTGATTGATGTTGGTCATCATGCCCAGCTTCATCAGCTGCTTGATGACTTCACCGACCTTGACTGCCATGCGCTGCGCCAATTCACCGACGGCGATGCTCTCACCGATCTCGACTTCGCGCTTGACCGGTGCGGTCGGACGTGAAAACCCGTGCTCACGGCCGCTGCCGCCACGTCCAGCCGATTGCATCTTGCCCTTCGGCTTGCGTTTGGCACGGCGCACGCCGTCGGCCAGGTGCAACTGAGCACCGCGCCCGGCCGCATCGTCTTCCTCTTCCACCACCACCACCGGAGCCCGTCGCCGCTCCTCGGCGGTACGTCGCACATGGGGCTTGGGTTCTTCGAAGCGCGCTGGCTTTTCCTTGACCTTCGGCTTGGGATCGTGACCGCGCTTTTCTTCTTCGCGCCGCAATTCCTCTTCGGCGACCGCCTTGGCGGCTTCCTCGGCGGCTAGCCTGGCGGCTTCCTCGGCTGCTTCGGCCGCTGCCCTGGCTGCTTCTTCCTCGGCCTTGCGCCTGGCTTCCTCGACCTGGCGGCGCTTGCTGTCGAGCGCTCGCTGTTCGGACTCTTCGTGGTCGCGGCGGAGTTTGGATTCGCCCAGCAGCCGCTGTGCTTCCTCCCGATCCGGGTCGGCGTCCATCTGCTCCTGCACCGCACTGCGCTTGACGTAGGTCTTGCGCTGACGCACTTCCACGTTGACCGTCTTGCTCGAGCTGCCGCCGCGGGCACCGCCGGTACCACTGACGGTAATCTCGCTGACCGTCTTGCGCTTGAGCGTGATCTGGGCCGGTGCGCGGACGGTCTCCTTTTCCTTGCCATGCGAGGCGCGCAGATGCTCGAGCAGGCGCACCTTCTCGGCGTTGCTGACTTCCTGGTCGGCGTTCTTGAACGTCATCCCGGCGTCGGACAACTGCACCAGCAGTCGCTCGGCATCGACACCCAGGACGGTCGCTAGTTGCTTGACGGTGACTCCAGCCATTCGGCTCCTCACTTGTTTCTACTCAGGACGCGACGCAAAACGCAGTTCAGCTGATCCCAGATGCGGATCGTCAGTTCTGTTCCGCGTCGGTTTCGAACCACGGTGCACGCGCAACCATGATCAAGGCTGCGGCTCTTTCTTCGTTCATGCCTTCGACATCGAGCAACTCGTCGACGGCCAGTTCGGCCAGATCTTCGCGGGTGGTGATACCCCGTCCGGCCAGCGCATAGGCGGTGGCTTCGTCCATGCCTTCCAGGCCGAGCAGTTCGTCGTCCGGCTTGTTTTGTTCCAGTGCCTCTTCGGCCGCGATCATCTGGGTCAGCAGGTTGTCGCGGGCACGCGAGCGCAGTTCCTCGACCAGGTCCTCGTCGAACTCGCTGATCGACAGCAGTTCGGAAGCCGGCACATAGGCAATTTCCTCAACCGTCGAGAAGCCCTCGTTGACCAGGATGTTGGCGATCTCGGCGTCGACCTGAAGGCGCTCCATGAAGCTCTGACGCACCTGCTCGGACTCGGTCTCGCTCTTGGCGCGGGCCTGTTCGGCGGTCATCACGTTGAGCTGCCAGCCGGTCAACTTGCTCGCCAGGCGGACGTTCTGACCGCCGCGACCGATTGCCTGGGCCAGCTTGTCCTCGGCCACCGCGATGTCCATCGAGCGACGCTCTTCATCGACGATGATCGACTGCACTTCGGCGGGCTGCATGGCGTTGATGACAAATTCGGCCGGATTGTCGTTCCACAGCACGATGTCGACCCGCTCGCCGTTGAGCTCGTTCGATACCGCCTGTACACGCGAACCGCGCATGCCGATGCAGGCGCCGATGGGATCGGTGCGGGTGTCATTGGCGCGCACTGCGATCTTGGCGCGATCGCCCGGATCCCTTGCACAGGCCATGATCGTGACCAGACCCTGGCCAACTTCCGGCACTTCGAGCTTGAACAGCTCCATCATGAATTCGGGCATGGTCCGACCGACAAACAGCTGCGGTCCGCGCACCTCTTCCTTGACGTCGTAGAGCAGGCCGCGCAGGCGATCGCCGGAACGCACGCTCTCGCGCGGAATCATCCGCTCTTTCGGTACGATCGCCTCGGCATTGCCGCCCAGATCCAGATAGATATTGCCGCGCTCGATCCGCTTGACCAGGCCCGTGATCATCTCGCCGACGCGCTCGCGGAACTGCTCGACTACCTGAGCGCGCTCGGCCTCGCGGACGCGCTGGACGATGACCTGTTTGGCGGTTTGCGCCGCGATGCGGCCGAAGTCCGGGTTCTCGATCGGTTCCTCGATGAAATCGCCCAGTTCGATGTCCGCCTGGCGCGCCTTGGCGTCGCTGAGACGAATCTCCTGCTCCTCGGACTCGATCTCGGCGTCGTCAGCAACCACTTCCCAGCGTCGGAACGTGGAATAGGTGCCGTCGCGGCGATCGATCGCCACCCGGGCGGTGATATCGCCACCGTGCTTGCGCTTGGCCGCCGAGGCCAGTGCGGCCTCCAGGGCTTCGAAGATGACGTCGCGCGGCAGCACCTTTTCATTGGCAACCGCATCGACAACCAGCAACAGCTCCTTGCTCATGCCTACCTCTTCAAGACCCGGGCTTAGCGGGCTTAGCAAAATCGGGAACGAGGCGCGCCTTTTCGATCATCGGATAGGAAAGACGTTCCTTGGTGGAATCCAGGTTCAGCTCGATGCCGACCTCGTCGGCGACTTCCAGCACCCCGGCAAAACGACGCCTGCCGCCAATCGGCAGCAGCGTGGACAACTTGATGCGCGACCCGATGAAACGCTGGAAATGGGCCGGTTTGAACAAGGGGCGGTCCAGTCCCGGCGAGGACACTTCCAGCCGGTACTTGCCCGGAATGGGATCGTGCAGGTCCAGTGCCGCACTGATCTCCTGGCTCGCCGCCGCGCAGTCCTCGACCGTGATCGGGCGCTCGGGGTGATCAATGTAGAGCCGGACCAGGCCGCTGCCGCGACTCAGGTTCATTTCCAGGCCAAGCAATTCGTAGCCCAGCGGACTGATCGCTGCGCTGAGCAGTTGCTCGATGTCTGCGGTCTGGTCGTCCGACATTGCGCTGATCAACGTAAATCCCGGCCCTGAAACAAAAAAATGGGCACTAGGCCCATTTCGCGATGCGCCGATCTGCCGACGCTGCACGTCCTGTACCGCGACCACGAGCGATCTGTGCAGCACCGACCCATGGAAGCCTTCTCGCAAAAGGGCCTCTATCGAGGCCCTGATGCAAAAAGTTGGTAGCGGGGGCAGGATTTGAACCTGCGACCTTCGGGTTATGAGCCCGACGAGCTGCCAGACTGCTCCACCCCGCACCAGAGCCGACTAGGATAACGGGTCGTGGAGGGGAAGGCAAGGACAACCCGGGTCATGAAACGGGCCACTGAGACTGCTACTACCCTCAGCCCTCACCCCTCAGACCTGCTCTTTCATCCAAACACCGCCTCCGGCAGCTCGGTCAGGCAGGCACCGCCGTTGCGCAGGCAGATCGCGTGCTGTTCGGCTCGCGGCAGGATGCGGTCGATGTAGAAGCGCAGCAGTGCCGTCTTGGCTTCGGCGAGCTTGCTGCCGGCATCGTCGCTGCGGGCGACCTGGGCCGAGCGCAGCAGGGCTTCTCCAAGCAGTAGATAGCCAGCCAGGTACAGGTAGTCGACCGCTGCGGCGCCGACTTCATCGGCGTTGTCCTGGGCGCGCTGGGCGATGCTCTGGGTCAGTCCGGCAAGGTCACGAATCGCCGTGCCGAGCTTATGTGCGGCCGGTCGCAGCGTCTCGTCCTTCGCTGCCAGTTCGCAGCGCGCGATCAGGTCTTCCATCAGCCCGCCCAGACCCTGGCCGCGACCGCCGAGGATCTTGCGGCCGAGCAGGTCCAGGGCCTGGATCTGGGTCGTACCTTCGTAGATCGTCGTGATGCGCGAATCGCGGGCGAACTGCTCCAGACCCCATTCGGCGATGTAGCCGTGGCCGCCGAGGACCTGCACGCCGTGGTTGCAGCTCTCCACCGCCAGTTCGGTCAGCATCGCCTTGATGATCGGTGTGAGGATTCCCAGCCGTGCTTCGGCGTCGGCGCGGGTGGCCGCGTCGGGGTGGCGCTCGCTGACGTCGACGAGCAGCGCGGCTTCGAAGCTGAGCACGCGACCGGCCTCGGCAAAGGCGCGCTGGGTCAGCAGCATCCGGCGCACGTCCGGATGGACGATGATCGGGTCGGCCGGCTTTTCCGGATACTTCGGGCCGGACAGGGCACGCATCTGCAGCCGGTCCTTCGCGTAGGCGAGCGCATTCTGATGGCTGATCTCGATCAGTCCCAGGCCCTGGATGCCGACGGCCAGGCGTGCGGTGTTCATCATCGTGAACATGCAGTTCAGGCCCTTGTTGACCGGCCCGATCAGCCAGCCCTGGGCGCCATCGAAGTTCATCACGCAGGTGCTCGAGGCCTTGATACCCATCTTGTGCTCGATCGAGCCGCAACT
>DAIMJK010000208.1:0-6695 GCA_036722245.1 Lysobacterales bacterium | reverse complement strand
GATGGCCGAAACCGAGGAGTTGCTGCTGAAGCTGAGCGCGCAGATCGCGGACGGCGACCCGGTCGACTGGTCCGATGCCCAGGGCCTGTCGCCGACACTGCGCGAGCAGCTGCGCCAGATCGAATTGCTCGCCGGCGGGTTCCAGGGCGAGGCTACCCAGCCCGCCGGGGATGCAGCCCCGATGGTGCTGGCAGAAGGTGATCGCTTCGGACCGCTGCTGATTCGTGGTGTGCTCGGCCGCGGCAGCTTCGGTCAGGTCTATCGCGCCTGGGACGCCGAACTGGAGCGCGAGGTCGCGCTGAAGCTGGTTGCCGCGCAACGCCGCGGTCGAGACGAGATCCTGCGCGAGGCGCGCCTGATGGCCCGTATCGATCATCCGAACGTGCTCAAGGTCTACGGCGCGCTGGAGGATCGCGAGCGGATCGGCTTCGCCTTCGAGCTGATCGAGGGGGAGACGCTGGAGGCGTGGATCGGCCGCCATGACGTGCTCGGTCCGCACGCGCTGATCGCGATCGGACTGGAGCTGGCCGCGGCGCTGTGCGCCTTGCACCATGGGCAGATCCTGCACGGTGATCTGAAGCCAGCGAACATCCTGCGCCACGCCAGCGGGCGCTGGATCGTCGCCGATTTCGGCTCCGGTCAACACGCCGAGGAGTGCGGCGTGTCGTCGGGTACGCCGCGCTACATGGCACCGGAGCTGTTCGAGGCCGGCCAGCCCAGCGCCGCCTCGGATCAGTACGCACTGGCGGTGGTGCTGTTCCGCTTGGCGAGTCGTCGCTTTCCGTACGAGGGCGAGACGCTGGAGGCCATCGCGGGCGCGCAAAAGCGCGGCGAGCGCGTGCGGCTGCTCGATCTGCGGCCCGATCTGCCGCTGCCGCTGATCGAGGCGATCGAGCGCGCGCTGGCGCCCGATCCGGCCCGTCGCTTCGCCTCGGTGGGGCTGCTGGCGGCGGCGCTGTCGGCGGTGATCAGCGAACCGTCGACGGCGCCGGCATGGCGGCGCAATCTGCCCTGGCTGGCGACGGCCGCCGTGCTGCTGCTGGCGATCGTCTGGTTGGCCCAACCGGCGTCGATCGCGCCGAACGACGCAGCCGAGCTGACCTGGGTGTCGAATCGGGACGGTGCCGGCCGGGTTCTCAATCGCGGCGACGCGCTCAACCCCGACGAGGGGCTGGCGCTGGAGTTGCAGCTTGATCGCCCGCGCCACGTCTACATCATCAACCAGGACCAGGCCGGTGACCGCTTCCAGTTGTTCCCGCTCGGCGCCGCCGAGCTGAGCAATCCGCTGGCTCCGGGCAAACACGTGCTGCCAGGCAAGGTTGGCGGCGAGACGGTCGACTGGCGCCTGACCAGCTACGGCGGCCGCGAGTACTTTCTCGTCGTGCTGGCCGATCAGCCGATCGCCGAGCTGGCAGGACTGCAGCTGGCGGAGGCGGGATCGGCGCCGCCGACGCTGCTGGCGCTGGACACTGTCCGCGGCGTCGGTGGCCTGCAGGATCGGGTTGCGCTGAAGGCGCCGGACTGGAGCTGGCTGGAACAGCTCAAGGCGGAATACCCGCAGGCGCAGTTCGAGCTCTTCGAGCTGGCCAGTCACTGAGCCCTGCGCGCACCGTGTCCACCTCTTCGGCTGCGCCAGGCAGGCAGCGCTCGGACTCGCTTGCGCGCAGGCTGCGCGACTGGCTGACACCATCGCACGCCCTCGCCGCTCTGGGACCGCTGACGGCGGTGCAGGCGGGCGCGCAGCTGGACGTGTTCCGGATCGACAGCAGTACTCGCCAGCTGCTCGACCCAGCCTGTTGCGGCTACGCCTTCCAGGTCCTGCGTGAGCGGGATTTCCCGAATCGCGAACTGAGTCTGGCGGCGACCGACTTCTGCCTGCTGACGACCCAATCGGCGCTGTTGCTGTCACCCCTGGCCAGCGCACGCTGGCTGGCGGCAGCCGACCGACCGCTGGAGCAGGCCGGTTTCAGCTTTCTTTACCAGCCCTTTACCCTCTCGCTGGCCGGTGATTGCCTGCTCAGCGGGCGCGTCGTCCCCCCTGCCAGCCAGCGCCGCCAGCCCTTCGCGACGATCCAGCCTTCGATTCACGCGCAGCGGTTGGTGCTGCGCGCCGTTGCCGGATCGGATGAGGAGGAGGGCGTCGGGCGGGCTTTGCTGGGGGTGATTTGAGCGGGTGCTGCCCTCTGGCTACTCGAAGCCGTTCGCAAACAGATCCACCTCGCTCGCGAACGTGGCGGTCAAGCTGGTTGCCTGGCGAAAGTCGACGACACAGGTGGTACTGGTTCCACACGCGGGCTCACTCCAGCCCGCGAAGCTTGAGGTGGCATCTGCCCAGACAGTCAGTGTCACCATCTGGTCCCAGTCATACAACGCACTGCACTGACCGGGGCAATCGACACCAGTGGGGCTGCTGACAATCGAACCTCCACCTTCTCCGATCATCTGTACGTCCAGCATGCCTCGTGCGGTGTAGCGGGCGATGCTCGCCGACGACTTGTTGCCGGCCATGGAGAATGATCCGCCGACATAGAGCTGATCTGCTCCGACACTGAGCAGGGTCGATACTTGATACCCGCGCTCGATACCGCTGCCCAACGCACGCCACTGGTTGCTGCGCCCGTTCCATCTAGCGATGTTGCTCGCTGGTACTGCATTGACGCCGTCGACCTGAGCGAAACGGCCCCCGACATATAACTCATCACCTGAAGCCGCCATGCCCAGGACCACATCGGAGCTGTTTAATGTCGCGTTGCCGACGCCACCACCAAGCGCGGACCAATGATGGTCCCTCAAATCCCAACGGCCGACACGCCACGCCTCGATGGACTGATCCCCAGAGTTGACGTACTGGAACTGACCGCCGACGTAGAGGAAGTCCTGGTCGAAAGTAACAGCGTAGACGCCTCCCGTTACCCCGATGCCATTTCCGCTATCCAGTGCCGACCAGGTGTCGCCATCCCAGCGCGCAATCGAGTTGACCTGAACTTCTCCCGAGGACCCATCGTTCGCATTCAGAAACCCACCCGTGAAGTAGATGTCATTTCCAATGACCGCGACTTCTGACACGAAGTTCTCCTCGGTTCCCAAGCCGTTGCCGTCGACATTGCCAAGGATCGACCAAGAACCGGTGACACGGTTCCAGCGGGCAACATTGGTTGCCTGGATTTCGCCCTCGCTATCACGCACCTGGAGGAACGTGCCCGCGATATAAAGCTCGTCGTGTAGTGAGGCCATGGCTCTGACCACTCCGAGCGTGGAGCCAATCGCTATCCACTCCAGATTGTCGCGATCAAAGCGCACGACGCAAAAGTACTCAAGGCATCCGGGCGCGTCGAATTCCCCTGCTGCGTACAACTCACCGCCCATGGTCGTGGTAGCCGTAACGTTGTCCGCGCCATTGTTCTCTGGCGTTCCCAGCAGTGACCAGGTACTACCATTCCAGCCGGCAATGGAGTTTGCTTCCAGAAGACCGGCCGTGTGAAAGAGACCGCTGGCGTAGATCTTGCCGTCCAATTCGGTGAGCCGTAGCACCTGTCCGGCGACCCCCGAACTGTCGTATCCATTGAGGGACGTCCAGCTGTTGCTGGCAGGTTCCCACGCGGAAAGATTGGTGATCCGTGCTGTTTGCCCCTGCGCCATACCTTCGAAAAGGGGACCGCCGACGATGATCCGACCGTTTGAGTCCGTGGCCAGTGCGTAGACGGGCCTTGATACCCCGCTGTCTGGCAGTCCGTCGACAGTCGACCAGCTCTCCGTATCCAGGTTCCAGCGCGCGATGTTGAGCAGTGGTGTGAGGCCGTCGCCAGTGTGGGTGAAGCGTCCACCGACATAGATCTCTCGCCCACTCTGTGTGATGCCTTCAATGAATGCATATTGCCAAAACTGCTCGTTCTCGAGCCCGCCACCCATGCCAGACCATTGCGAGTCCTTCAACGACCACCGCGCCATCAACGGCGACGAAACAATTCCCCCATCCGCGTTGCTGACCGTCTCGAACAGTCCGCCGACGAAGAGATGGTCGTCCGTGGCCAGAAGGGCGAATACCTGGGCATCGGAACCATTGTTCTCGGTCGACCCCAAAGGTGACCACAGACCAGCAGGATCCCAGCGCGCGATCTGATTGGCAGGAATGAGCGCGCCGACATTCACCTGGCTGAACTGGCCGCCGGCAAACACCGCGTCGTCGGTGATCGCGATAGCCAACACGGCGCCAAACACGCCCTGACCGCCTTCTGGCCCGACCAGCGGCTCCCATAGTCCGGGCGCGGGCCTCCAGCGCGCGATTCCCGACGTGGCAACGCTTTCGCCGACGTTGGCTTGTTGGAAGAAGCCGCCGACGTAAACGTCGCCGTTTTCCGCCAACTCGATGGCGACGACCGCATTGTCCACGCCGTTGCCTGCGCCGCTCCCAAGAGTCTGCCACTGGCCGGTCAGCGGGTCCCACAACGCAATCCGATTGGCCGCCACGGGCGACTTACCCGTATTGACCTCGGTGAACAGACCACCTACGTATAGCCCCTCTGGCCCGAGGGCCAACGCTCGAACCATGTCGTTGACGCCGTTGCCGTCGCCACTGCCGAGCGGGAACCAGAGCTTCGCCACCGGGTCGTATCGGATCACCCGATTGGCTCGAACCCCCGCGCAATAGCGAAACGTTCCGCCAACGTAGAGTTCGCCGTTAGGACCCCCAACGATGCTCTCGATGGCCCCGTCACAGCCAAGCGCGGTGGCGAATTCTTCGCCCCAGCGCTCATCGACAACCGGGTCGGACGATAGCTTCGGGGTGAAGCCAGGTCGATCGGGTTCGAGAGATTCCTGCATTCCTCTCGGACCGACCAAGGCTCCGATTTCGGTGGGTAGCAAGCCTGACCAAGGCTGGTCGAGCAGAGCCGGCCGGTCGAATGCGGTCGCTGACTCCGTTTGCGCAAGAGCGACGACGGAACCGAAGATCAACGCGGTTTTCAGCAACAGGACAACGAAAGTTCGTGACATGAGATTCCTTGAAGCCAGGGCTTTCCACCGGCAGCATCGAATGCTGACTTCATAGTCCATCCAGCGCGATCACGCCAGCACCGCGTTCCGTGCTGATCGTGGCGTGCGACAAAGGGAGCGAGACGCTGAAAGCTTGTGTGATGGGCGGTCGCCATGTAGCGTTCTGGCGGTCAACAGGAGTGCAAGACCAGTGATCATACAGCACTCGAAGCCGCTCAACAGCAGCAATGCCGTGGCGGTGATCGTTGCTCTGGCGTTCTTGGCGCTGGGTGCAATCGGCCCGGTGGCGGCGCAAGAGCTGACCGCGTTGAGACTCTCGACCGGCCCGACAGTTGACTTGATGGCCTATATCGACCAGGACCGGACGAGGCGCAGGATGGCGGTCAGCCCGGCGGGGGAGGTGTTCCTGTCCGCCTGGCTGGGCTCGGATACATGCGTAACCAAGTGGCGTTCGGATGGCGGCATCGCCTGGCAGCAGTGCATATCGGGATACCATGAGGCACGACGTGTGTCGACGATGCTCCTCGACAATGAGGGCAACGTGCTGCTGTCCGGCGCGCGCCGCGGAACTTGGTGGATCCTGCGCTTGCAGAGTTCCGATGGTGCAGTGCAATGGCAGCACACCTCGGCAGGTGTAGACGCACCCCAGGGACGCGTCAACGACATGGCGCTCATGCCCAACGGAGACGTGATTGCGATTGGGTCCGTTGTCCATCTGGGTTATGAGCGGCGCAGAATGGTGCGCTACGAGGGCTCCAGCGGTGTAGTGTTGTGGGAGCAGCTTGCGCCTTGGGGGCAGTTTGCGAAGACCGATCTTGACCGGCTTGCCGTCAGCGCAAGCGGCGATCTTTCGGTATTCACCACTGTGGGCGCCGACAAGGACAGGATTTCGCTGGCTCGCCTGGATCCGGCCAGTGGCGAGCCATTGACAAGTCGGGAATTGGTTCCGGCGAGCGGCACGCGGTTGCAGCTGAGCGGGATGCTGAGCAATTCTTCTGGACCGATTGCAATCCAGTACGGCGTATTCGATCCCTTTGCCAACGCCATGGTCAGCTCTCATCTGGTCGGGTTGACCGGTGATCTGTCCGAGCGCTGGAATGTCGAGCTGCCAGGCCGGCCCGACCTGCTGACCGCCAACGCCCAGGCCGAGGTCGCCGTTGCCATCCCGAACCGGTCGGATCCGGGATTCTTGAACGAGCCATTGGTGCTGAAGTTCGATGGCGAAGGAGACCTGGTGTGGTCCGCCACACCCTATCCCGCGATCGAGCGGTCGTATTGGGCGAGCGATCTGCTGATCGACGAGACCGGGGACGTCTACCTGATCGGCGATGAAGCTCCCGACGGTTCTGAGGGAAACAGCATTTTTACCGCCCGGCTGAATGGCGCCGATGGCCAACTGCTTTGGAGCAACGACTGGCGTGGCACGGGCGTGCCAGGGCATGTCGGCACCTTGACCGGCCAGGCGGGATTTCTTGCCCGTTGGCAGGACGAGCTCATTTCGACCGGTGTGCTGCAGAATCTCACCCGTGATCTGGCGTTTCGGCGCTTGCAGCGCTCGGACGGTGCCGTGGTCGGATCGGGGACTGATTTGCCGATCGCCGGAATGAGCGAGCAACTCATTGATTACATTGGTGAGCGCATGCACGTCCGCACGCCGTCAGGAGGTTACTTCCTCGTCGCAGATCTCCCGGACTCGGTGCTTA
>DAIMJK010000207.1:251-6832 GCA_036722245.1 Lysobacterales bacterium | reverse complement strand
CGAGGCGCTTGATGAAGCTCAACGCGCCCTGGAAGCCATGGGCGCCGAGGTACTGTCGATCCCCACGGACGTCGGCGACGACGCAAGCGTGCGAGCGTTGGTGGACAAGGCCCGCGATCGTTTCGGACACATCGACATTCTGATCAGCAATGCCTCGGCCTTGGCGGTAAGCGGAGAACGGGCAAGCTGGGAAGCCAGCCTCAACGTGGACGTGATGGGTGCAGTCCGGCTGGTGGAGGCGGTGTTACCGATGATGCGCGCCCGGCGTGAGGGCACAATACTGTTGGTGTCCTCGGTCTCGGCGATCGAAGCCGCGCCGATGCCGGACTTTGGCTACACCGCCGCCAAAGCCGCATTGAATGCCTACGCCAAGAAGCTGGCAGTGGTCGAGGGCGCCCACGGCATACGGGCCAATGCCCTTTTGCCCGGTTCGACCGAGTTCCCGGGCGGCGGCTGGGAGATGATGCGTCGGCATCAGCCGGAGATTTATCAGATGGTCCGCCAAAGCGTGCCATCCGGGCGATTGGGCACGCCCAGGGAGGTGGCCGATGCCGCTGTCTGGCTGGTGTCACCCAGAGCCGGTTGGGTAAACGGCGCGGCACTGGTGGTGGACGGGGGCCAGTCCAAGGCGATCCGCTGAGCCGGCGCCGGCCATGGTCGGAACCCCGAGTTGCACTCGGGTCGTCGCGCAGGGGCATGCCGTTTGGCGTGCGACCCACTTCGATTCCGTTGAGCGACTGGCCGGCGTCACCTGGCTTTGTTGCCCGACTACAACTCGGGGTTCCGTTTGCAGGCGCCGGCCAGCGCCGCAGTCCAAGGTTGGCTTCGCCATCAGGTACAGCCGTCTCGCGCGACTCCGATTCCGACCCCGACTTACATGTGGCCTGAGCCCTCGGCCCTGGCTCCTTCTGGGCCCTGGGCCCTGAGCCCTGGACCCTGCTCTCCTACCCCCGCCCCCCCAGATTGAGAATATCCGGGCTAGCCAGCAACCGCACCGCATCCAGTCGCAGCCCGGACTCGTCGATTGCCTTGAGCACCGCAGCGCAATCGTCGTGGGCCTGAGTGATTTCGTCTTCGCGGACGTTGGGGTTGACCCGGCGCAGGGCCTTCAGGCGTTCGATCTCGTGCTCGTAGCGGGCTAGGGCGCGGTCGCGGGCGTTGCTGCGCAGGGTTGCGGCCTGGGTTTCGGCGTGGATCAGAGCGGCGTCGCGCAGGGCCGGGACGAGTTTGGCGAGTACGCCGCGCAGGCGGGCCAGATCGGCGGGGCGTTCGTCGGCGCGGGCTTCGGCGCCGGAATCCACCTCGTGGCCGCGGCGTTCACGCCGGCTGTCGACCTGGATGCGGATCGGCGTGGGCGGCAGGAAGCGGCCGACGTCGACTTTGGGCGGGGCGACGGCTTCGAGCACGGTGACCGCTTCGAGCAGCACGCTACGCGGTTGCAGCGAAGGGTCGATCAGGAAGGCGGCGCTGCCTTCCTCGCTGCTCAGCAGCAGTTCCTGCGCGCCCAGGATCATCGGGTGATCCATCCGCAGGAAGCCCATGTCGTCGCGGCCGAGTGCCTCGTAGCGGTCGAAGGTGACCGTCTCCGGGCCGTCGCGCAGGCCGGGGAAGCTGTGGTTCTGCAGGTATTCGGGATCCAGCCGCACCCGGCGCAGGGCGAGTTCCTCGACATCGACGCCGAAGTGCTCGAGCAGGCGCTGCAGATAGGTGTCCTGGCCGGGGTCGTGGTCGACTGCTTCGAGTGCCTCGATCAGGGCCTGGCCGCCGGCGTCGCGGCGGGTGGCCAGTTCGAGCAGCCGATCGCGGCCGCCGCGCACGCGTGCCGACAGCTCGGCGTGGACGCGCTGGGTGTCGCTGATCAGCTGCTCCAGTGCGGCGTGGCTGCCGGGATCGCTGCGGGCGACGCCGAGGGCGACCTGGACCAGTCGGTCACCGAACTCACGGAACAGCTCGCGACCGTCGGCGGGAGAGCTGCGGAAGGCGTCCAGGCCCTCGTCAAACCAACGTGCCAGCGTGGCCTGGGCGGTGTCGGCGAGTACGCAGTAGTGGATCTGCACCGCTTCGGTCTGGCCGATGCGGTCGAGCCGGCCGATGCGCTGTTCGAGCAGATCCGGATCGGCCGGCAGGTCCCACAGCAGCAGATGATGGGCGAACTGGAAGTTGCGTCCCTCCGAGCCGATCTCCGAGCACAGCAACAGCCGCGCGCCGTCGTTCTGGGCGAAGAAGGCGGCGTTGCGGTCGCGCTGGGCCAGGCTCAGGCCCTCGTGGAAACGCGCCACCTTGACGCCGGACTTCAGCCGCAGCGCGGCTTCGAGCAACTCGACCTTGGCCCGCGAGCGGCAGATCAGGACCAGCTTGTCCTGTTCCAGCTGTTCGATCAGGGCCAGCAGCCAGGCAAAGCGCGGATCGTGGCCGAGGGTGATCACCTCGGCCGGGACTTCGTCGCCTTCGCCAAGCTTCGCGGCGCGGTTGTCCGGCGCGGCCAGGTCCTGTTCGAACTCAACTCGCAGCCGCTCGGCCAGATTCGGCTCGTGCGCCGGTGCAGGCAGCAGTTGCGGCTGCGGCTGGCGTTCGGGAAAGCCGCCGACGCTATCGCGGCGGTTGCGGAACATCACCCGGCCGGTGCCGTGGCGGTCGATCAGCGCATCGAGCACCGCGTCGCGCGCGGCCGGATCTGGCAGCTGCGCCAGCTGCGCGACCGCCAGCGGGTCGTCGGCCAGCGTGCGCTTGAGCTCAGTCAGGAGCTTGGGTGGCAGTGGCTGGTCGTCGAGCAGTGCAGTGGCCAGCGCCGAGATGGTCTGGAAGCGATCGCTCTCGCGGCTGTAGTGGGCCAGATCGCTGTAGCGGTCCGGATCGAGCAGGCGCAGGCGGGCGAAATGGCCGCTGCGACCGAGTTGTTCGGGGGTGGCGGTGAGCAGGATCAGGCTGGGCGTGGTCAGCGCGAGGCGTTCGACCAGCTGGTACTCGGGACTGGCTTCCTCTTCGCTCCAGGCCAGATGGTGCGCCTCGTCGACGATGACCAGGTCCCAGCCGGCCTCCAGCAACTGGTCACTGCGCTTGTCCGAACGCAGCAGGAAGGGCAGGTCGGTCAACACCCACTGGTCGTCCTCGAAGGGGTTGCCGCCGCCGGAAGCCTCGATCGACTGCGCGCGTTCTTCGTCGAACACCGCAAAGGCGAGCTGGAAACGCCGTCGCAGCTCGACGAACCACTGGACCACCAGCGTCTCGGGCACCAGTACCAGCACCCGCTCGGCGCGGCCGCTGGCGATCAGGCGGGCGAGGATCAGGCCGGCCTCGATGGTCTTGCCCAAGCCCACCTCGTCGGCGAGCAGGATGCGCGGTGCCGGTCGGGTCAGCGCGCCGGCGACCACATCCATCTGGTGCGGCAGCAGCTGGATACGCGCCGATTCCATCCCCCAGCTCGGTCGCTGGCGCGCCTGCGCTCGACGTTCGAGGGTTTCCAGGCGGATCCGGAAATGGCGGTTCGGGCCGACTCTGGCGGCCATCAGGCGGTCGTCCGGGCGACCAGCCGCCTGGCGGTCGTCGAGCGCGGTTTCCGGCAGCGGCTGGCCATCGACCAGATAGATCAGCAGGCCGTCCTGCTCGATCACGTTCTCGATCTGGACGCTCTGGCCGTCGTGGTTGACCCGATCGCCAGGCTGGAAGCGGGCGCGCTCCAGCGGTGCCGAGGCGGTCGCGTACTGGCGGATCACGCCGCTCTGGGTAAACACGACCTGGACCGAACGCGGCGCCACCCGCAGGACGGTGCCCAGGCCCAGCTCGGGTTCGGCCAGGCTGTACCAGCGTTGACCAGCGACGTAGTCGTTCACGAACCGGCGTCCAGTGTATCGACCCGGACGATCACGCCGAAGGCCGGATGATCGAAGTAGTGCAACTCGCCGGTGCTGACCACGCGGGTCTGGCGGAGCCGGAAGTTGGCCACGCCGTTGGCGCCTTCGCGGCCGTAGAGCAGATCCAGATTGATGCGCAGGCCGCGGCCGGCTTCCAGTTCCAGCCAGCCATCGAGTTCGGCACTGCCGCCGCTGAGCAGCCCGAGCGCCGGCGCCGGGCCTTCGACCCGGGCTTCGTTCTGCAGCCGGATTCGGCGACCGTTCCAGGTCGGCTGGCGCCAGCCGCTGTGCAGCAGCACGCGCGAACGCGCCGAGCGACCCAGCACGCCGGAGGCACCGGCCAGCCGTTGCGCACTGGCCGGGAGTTGGCGGTACATGCCATCGCCGGGCGGTTCGCCCAGCACGTACAGATCAAAGGGGCGCTGATCGATGCTGTTCGGCGCCGCCTCGCTGCCCTCGCCACCGGTGTCGTAGGCGAACACCAGCACCTCGATCTGCACGCTCTCAGGCACGGCGTCCTGCGCCAGCGCCTGGGTCAGCATCATGGCCCACAGCAGCAGGATCAGCAGCGGCCCAGGGGCGGCCGAATGCAGGAAATTATTGTTGCGCGGCCCCTTAGGCAGCATGGCGTGTCTCCAGTCGTTGCAGCAGTTCCTCGGCAAAGCGCAGGCGCTCGACCGGGTCGTCCAGATTAACCCGGATCCGCAGCTTGTCGGGCCCATCGAAGGCATAGCGGGTGGACTCGCGCTGCACCAGCTTGATCACGGTCAGCGGTTCCACGGCAGGCTTTTCGACGAAGGCCAGGCGCCCGCCCAGCGGTCCCAGATTCAGCTTGCGCACGCCCAGGCGCTCGGCCTGGAGTTTCAGCCGAGCGCAGGCAAACAGGTTCTTGCACGGCTGTGGAAGCAGACCGAAGCGATCGATCATCTCCACCTTGAGCGCGTCCAGTTCGTCCTCGCTGCGGCAGTTGGCGATGCGCTTGTACAAGGTCAGCCGCGCATGCACATCGCCCAGATAGTCCTCCGGGATCAGCGCCGGCAGCTGCAGTTCGATCTCGGCGCCGCCGCTGCGGCCGGCCAGCACGTCCGGGATCTTGCCCGACTTGAGCGCGTTGACGGCGCGCTCCAGATATTCGCTGTACAGCGCAAAGCCGATCGCCTCGATCTGCCCGCTCTGCTCCTCGCCGAGCAGCTCGCCGGCGCCACGAATCTCCAGATCGTGGGTGGCCAGCGTGAAACCGGCACCGAGTTCATCGAGCGAGGCCAGCGCGTCCAGCCGCTTGACCGCATCGCCGGTCATCGCCTTGCGATCGGGGACCAGCAGATAAGCGTAGGCGCGATGGTGCGAGCGACCAACCCGGCCGCGCAGCTGGTGCAGCTGGCTCAAGCCAAACTTGTCCGCCCGCTCGATCAGGATCGTGTTTGCCGTCGGTACGTCGATGCCGTTCTCGACGATCGTGCTGCAGACCAGCACATTGCAGCGCTGGCGGTAGAAATCCAGCATGACCTGCTCCAGCTGGCGTTCGGCCATCTGGCCATGAGCGATACCGACCCTGGCCTGCGGCACCAGTTCGCTCAACTCGCGCGCGGCGCGTTCGATCGACTGCACCTCGTTGTGCAGGAAATAGACCTGGCCGCCGCGCGCCAGTTCGCGCTGGATGGCCTCGCGCACCACCGCATTGTCGCGCTGCGCGATCAGGGTCTTGACCGCCAGTCGATGGGCCGGCGGGGTGGCGATGATCGACAGCTCGCGCAGACCGCCGAGGGCCATGTTGAGGGTGCGCGGGATGGGCGTTGCGGTCAGCGTCAGCAGATGCACCTCGGCGCGCAGCTTCTTCAGCGCCTCCTTCTGGCGCACGCCGAAGCGCTGTTCCTCGTCGACGATGACCAGTCCCAGGTCCTTGAAGCGGATGTCCTTCTGCAGCAGCCGATGGGTGCCGATGACCACGTCGATCTGGCCGCTCTCGATCCGCTCCAGCGTGGTCTTCGCTTCCTTGCCGCTGACGAAACGCGACAGCACCTCGACCTTGATCGGCCAGTCGGCCAGCCGGTCGGAGAAGTTGCGGTGGTGCTGGGTCGCCAGCAGCGTGGTCGGCACCAGTACCGCGACCTGCTTGCCGGCCTGGACCGCGCAGAAGGCCGCCCGCAGGGCCACTTCGGTCTTGCCGAAGCCGACATCGCCACAGACCACCCGGTCCATCGGCGTGGCCTTGGCCAGATCGGCAATCACCGCATCAATGGCCGATTGCTGATCCGGTGTTTCCTCGAACGGGAAGGCGGCGGCGAACTGCTCGTACATGGCCCGGTCGAGCTCGATCGCCTCGCCCTTGCGCGCCGCGCGGCGCGCCTGGATCTCGAGCAGCTCGGCGGCGACATCGTGGATCTTCTCGGCGGCGCGTTTCTTCGCCTTTTCCCAGGCCTCGCCGCCGAGCGCGTGCAAAGGTGCGTGCTCCGGCGCGCCACCGGTGTAGCGTGAGACCAGCGCCAGCTGCGCCACCGGCACGTACAGCTTGTCGTTGCCGGCGTACTCGATCGCCAGGAACTCGCCCTCGGTGCCGCCCAGTTCGAGCGTGACCAGACCGATGTAGCGGCCGACGCCGTGATCTTCGTGGACCACCGGCGAGCCTTCCGAAAGCTCACCCAGATCACGAATGATCGAGGCCGGATCGCGCCCCGGTTCGCTACGCCGGCGGCTTTGCGCGGCGCGATCGCCATAAAGCTGGCGCTCGGT
>DAIMJK010000207.1:0-241 GCA_036722245.1 Lysobacterales bacterium | reverse complement strand
GAGGGTCTCCAGCAGCGCCTCGCGCCGGCCGGGCGAATCGGCCGCGATCAGCAGCGCGCCGGGGTGGCCGGCGATGAAGTCGCGCAGTGCCTGGCCGGGCTCGGTCTGGCGGCTGAACAACGGCAGATCCGGCGCCGCCTCGGTCGGGGGTACGCCCTCGTTGCCGATCAGGATGCGCTCGAAAGTGTTGACCTGAGCGCGTGCCTCCTCGACGCCCAGGTAGAGCTCGTTCAGCGGCAGC
>DAIMJK010000206.1:0-6842 GCA_036722245.1 Lysobacterales bacterium | reverse complement strand
CAGATCGAGCCGGATCTCACCCTCGATCAGCGTCCGCGCCAGACCCAGCGCGGCGCGGCGCAGCGCGAAGGGGTCCTTGCTGCCGGTCGGCTTGAGACCGACCGCGAAGATGCCGGCGAGCGTATCCAGCCGCTCGGCGATCGCCAGCACCCGGCCCAGCGAGGACGGCGCAATCGGCGCACCGGCCTGGCGCGGCGCATAGACTTCGTCGAGTGCATCGGCAATCGCGTCCGGCTGGCCCTGGGCCAGCGCGTAGGTGCGGCCCATGCTGCCTTGCAGCTCGGGGAACTCGCCAACCATCAGGCTCATCAGATCGCACTTGGCCAGCCGCGCAGCATCCGCGGCCTGCTCTGGCTCCACACCGGCAGCCGGGGCAATCGCCCGCGCCAGCGCAATCACCCGCTCGGTCTTGGCCAGCAGCGAACCCAGCTTCGCCTGGTAGGTGACCCGATCCAGGTCATCCAGATGATTCTGCAGCGGCGTCTTCAGGTCCTGATCATAGAAAAAGGCGGCGTCGGCCAGGCGGGGACGGACGACGCGCTGATAGCCGAGCTGGATCTGGGCCGGATCGCGGCTCTCCAGGTTCGCCACGCCAATGAAGGCCGGCAACAGCGTGCCGTCGGCACCGACCACCGGGAAGAAGCGCTGGTGGGTCTCGATCGTGGCGATGATGACCGCGTCCGGCAGGCGCATGAAATCGGCCGGCAGCTCGCAGCCGATCGCCACCGGCCATTCGGTCAGGTTCATGACCTCGTCGAGCAGGTCGTCAGGCAGCCGCGCGCTGCCCCCGAGTGCCGCGGCCGCCGCCTCGACCTGGGCCCGGATGCGCTGCCGACGCAGGCAGGGATCGACCAGCACCCTGGCCTGATCGAGCGCCGCCTCATAGTCACCGACGCCTGCCAGCTCGACGGCCGCCGGATGATGGAAACGATGACCGTAGCTGTTGCGACCGGCGCGGTGGCCGAACAGCTCCAGGTCCAGCACGTCGTCGCCGAACAGCGCGACGACCCAGTGCACCGGTCGCAGGAAGCCCTGCTCGCGACTGCCCCAGCGCATCGGCTTGGGCAGCGGCAGCGCCGCCACCGCCTCCTTGATCAGCGCCGGCAGCAGCGCGCGCGTATCCGCACCGGGCTTGCGCTGGCGATGCACGAACCATTCGCCCTTGTCGCCGGCGACCCGCTCCAGCGCAGTCCATTGGACCCCGCAGGACTGGGCGAAACCGAGCAGCGCGCGGGTGGGTTGACCCTCGCCATCCAGGCCGGCCGCCACCGCCGGACCACGCCGCTCGCTGTCCTGATCGGGCTGCTTGAGCGCGATTGCGGCGACCTTCACCGTCAGCCGGCGCGGCGTCCACAGCGCGATGCTGCCCTCGGCGGCAAAGGTGATGCCAGCCTTGCGCAGCCGCTCCAGCAGCCCGTCGCGCAGGTTCTGAGCCAGCCCGGACAGGCCGGCGGCAGGGAGTTCCTCGCAACCCAGTTCAAACAACAGATCAGCGGTGGTCATGGTTTTTCCGGAGCAGTGATCGAAGCCCCGCCCGATCACCGCAGCAATGGGTGACCGACCATGATAAAGGGCCCCGGGAGCGCAATCTACCGTTCTGCGTTGGGCCGCGGTGCAATCTGCAGGTTCGAAATGTCAGCGCGGTTTCTAGGGCCCAGGGCTCAGGGCTCAGGGCCCAGGGCCCAGGGCCCAGGGCCCAGGGGGCAAGAGCCACTTCGCGGCGGTATCAGGCAGCGGCTGTTGCTCTTCTGGGCACAGGGCAGAGGGCCCAGGGCTCAGGGCCCAGCAGGGCAAGAGCAACTTCGCGGCGGTTCAGGCAGCGGCTGTTGCTCTTCTGGGCACAGGGCCCAGGGCCCAGCAAGTCAAGTGCCACTTCGAGGCGGTATGGGCCTGCTGCTCTTGCTCTTGCTTTTACTGGGCCCTGGGCCCTGTGCCCTGGGCGCTGACACCAGCACCATTGACGCAAGCCACCAGTTCGATTGGCACTGCGCTACCGAAGGCGGGGCATCAACGCACCGACTTCCCGAACTCCCCCGCCGTGGTCGCTTCCATCGCCGCGCGGATCAGGCGCTCGGGCACCCGGGTGCGGTAGTCCGGGTTGCTGTAGCCGAACTGGATCACGCCGTTGCCGTCGATGACGAAGACACTCGGTACCGGCAAGGCGTAGTGGTCGTGGCCGCTGGCCTTGGCCAGGTCGATGTTGTATTCCAGATACTTCGCGCGGGTGGCCTCGTCGACCTGGAAGGCGATACCGAAGGATTGCATCAGCTCGGCACCGGCGTCCGACAGCAGCTGATACTCCAGCTCCAGCTCATCCAGGCTGCGACCCAGTTCCTCCGGCCGGTCCGGGCTGACCGCGATCAACTGGAAGCCGAGCGTGTCCAGATCCGGAACCAGCACGCGCAGGGCGCTGAGCTGGACGTTGCAGTACGGGCACCAGCCACCGCGATAGAACACCAGCAGGGTCGGCTTGCCTTCCAGCAGCCGCCTGAAATCAACCGCGCTGCCATCGAGTCGCTGCACTTCGGCACTCGGCGCCTCGCTGCCGGGCAGCAGCGGATGGACATCTTCGGCGCGCTCGGCCAACTGGGCCAGCAGCGGTGGCGAAAGCAGCAACAGGCCGAGCAGGATCAGGCGGGACAAGTAGTGCATGGCAACAGCTCCGTGAGTGGTGGATGCCAGCTCAGACCGGCCCGCAGCCAACCAGATTACAGCGGCTGTTGCTGCGTCATGCAGTGCACGTTGCCGCCGCCGAGCAGGATCTCGCGGCAGGCGATCTGCACGATCTGGTGGCGCGGTAGCAGGTCGGCGAGCCGGTTGGCGGCCTCGGCGTCGCGCTCGTCGCCAAAGGCCGGCAACAACACGCCGCCATTGCTGATCAGGAAATTGATATAGCTGGCGGCCATTCGAGCGCCGGCCCGGCGCGGCCAGGCATTGCGCGCCACATCGATGCCCAGCGCCTCCTCCTCGCTGTGCAGCAACGGCGCGGGCAATGGCAGCAGATGTACCTTCAGGCGCCGGCCGCGGGCGTCGCGGGTGGCCTCCAGATAGCTCAACGCGCGCTTGCTGCGGTGATGCTGCGGGTCGCTCTCATCATCGGTCCAGGCCAGCAGCACCTCCCCCGGAGCGATGAAGCAGGCCATGTTGTCGATATGGCCATCGGTTTCGTCGTTGATCAGACCCTCCGGCAGCCACAGCAGCTTGCGCGTGCCCAGATAGGCATGCAGCAGGCGCTCGATCTGCGGCCGGCGCAGGCGCGGATTGCGGTTCGGATGTAGCAGGCACTCGGCGGTGGTCATTGCGGTGCCCTCGCCATCGACATGCACAGCACCCCCTTCGAGCACGAAACCGCTACTGCGATAGCGGTCGATGCGCTCGATCCGACAGATCTTCTCGGCCACCTGATCGTCCCGGTTCCATGGCTGGTAGAGCCCGCCCTGGAGGCCACCCCAGGCGTTGAACTCCCAGTCCACCGCTCGCACTCCGCCGCGGCCGTCGGTGACGAAGCTGGGGCCGATGTCGCGCGCCCAGGCATCGTTGGCGGAAAGCTCGACGATGCGGATCGGCTGGCCGGAGGCAGGTTCCTCCGAGGTCGCCCCAGCAAGCTCGTCGGCCGGCTCGGGATCGAGCCGCGCACAGGCGTTCTCGAACTGCTGCGCCGACACCCCCAGCGTGACCGGCGTAAAGCGCGCGATCGCCCGTGCCAGCTCGGTCACCGCTGCCTGCGCCGGCTTGGCCCCGAAGCGCCAGTTGTCCGGCCGCTCCGGCCACAACAGCCACACCTGCGACTGCGGCGCCCATTCGGCCGGCATCGCATAGCCATCAGCCAACGGCGTGCCGGTGAGCAGTCGGCTCATGTTGGGGACCTGGAAAGCGGGAGGGCGGATGGTAACGCGGAGAGCAGGGCGCAGGGCATAGGGGGCCCAGGGCACAGGCGGGCACAGGGCACAAGGGCACAGGGCCCAGGGCCCAGGGCCCAGGGCCCAGTAGAGCAATGGCGTGGCGCGTAGGATGTCGGTGAGCTCTGCGAGCCACATGGATTGCGTAGAGCAGGGCCAGTTCAGAGGCGAACGTGTGGGTAGTTCGAACCAAACGGTCGCTTGATCCACCTGTGGTTTGAGCCGAAGCGGCTCTTGATCTTCTGGGCCCTGAGCCCTGGGCCCTTGATCAAACGGAGCCTTCAATACACCAGCTCAACGCTCCCCCGACTGCAACGGCTCCTCCAGCGGCAGGCTGTAATGCCAGTTGGGATCCCTGGTCCAGCCCAGCGACTCATACAGGGCCTGCGCGCTGCGGTTGTCGGCGCCGGTCTCCAGTTGCAGCCGCAGCGCGCCTAGCTGGCGGCCGTGGCCGTGGGCGGCTTCCATCAGCGCGCGAGCCACGCCGCAGCGCCGGGCCGCCGCGGCCACGTACAGATCATTCAGGATCAGGACCGGCGCCAGCGACACCGACGAAAAGCTCGGATAGAGCTGGACAAAACCGAGCCCGTTGCCGTCGTCGTCGATAGCCAGCAGTAGCATTGACTGCATCTGCAGCATCCGCTCGCGGAGAAAATGCCGCGCAGCGACCAGATCGCTGGATTTGCCGTAGAAGCGCCGATACGCGTCGAACAGCGGTGCCAGCTGGTTGAGGTGCTCGACCCCGGCATGGACGATCTGGAAGCGCATCGGCGGTCTCAGTTCGGGCGACCGCTGCCATGGTACTGCTACACCTGCCCGACGTGCCGATCGTGCCGGGTGTGGGTGCGCGACTCAACCGGACGTTTCGAATGGTCTGGGCCATTGCAGGGCTCAGGGCCCAGGGCCCAGAAGGTCAACGGCCGACTTGAGGTGGGACAGAACGCGATGCGTAGTCGGCAGCTTCAATACTTGCCTCAAGTTGGCTCTGCACTGGGCCCTGGGCCCTGAGCCCTGGGCCCTCTGGAGCTTGCAGATCTCCTGAAACACCAGCTTGACTCGCACCCCCAGACGCAGCGACGTAGCGGCTCAGCGAGTCAGCGGCTTGTAGCGCAGCCGGTGCGGCTGATCGGCTTCGGTGCCGAGGCGCTCGTGGCGGTCTTCCTCGTACTCGCTCCAGTTGCCGTGGTGGAACACGACCCGGCTGTCGCCCTCGAAGGCCAGGATATGGGTCGCGACGCGGTCGAGGAACCAGCGATCATGGCTGATCACCAGCGCGCAACCGGGGAAGGCGAGCAGCGCCTCTTCCAGCGCGCGCAGGGTCTCGATGTCCAGGTCATTGGACGGCTCGTCGAGCAGCAGCACGTTGCCACCGGAGAGCAGCGTCTTGGCCATGTGCAAGCGACCGCGCTCACCGCCGGACAGCTGGCCGACGCGCTTTTGCTGTTCCTGGCCGCGGAAATTGAAGCGGCCCAGATAAGCGCGCGACTGGATCTCGACCTTGCCGATGGTGAGGATATCCTGACCGCCGGAGATCGCCTGCCACACGGTCAGGTCGTTCTCCAGCGCGGCGCGGGACTGGTCCACGTAGGCAAGTTCCACCGTCGGCCCGACCCGAATCGTGCCCGAATCGGGCTGCTCCTGACCGGTGATCATCCGGAACAGGGTCGACTTGCCGGCGCCGTTCGGGCCGCAGATGCCGATGATCGCGCCCGGCGGCACCGCCATGTTCAGGTCGTCGATCAGCAGCCGATCGCCATAGCCCTTGCTGACCCCCTTGAATTCGATCACCAGATCGCCCAGCCGCGGACCGGGCGGGATATAGATCTCGTTGGTCTCGTTGCGCGACTGGTACTCGACGCTGTTGAGTTCCTCGAAGCGATTCAGGCGCGCCTTGCTCTTCTGGCCGCGGCCCTTGGCGTTCTTGCGCACCCATTCGAGCTCCGACGCCAGCGCCTTGCGCCGACCCTTCTCGGAGGCCTCTTCCTGGCGCAGCCGATCGTCCTTCTGCTGCAGCCAGGACGAGTAGTTGCCCTTCCATGGAATGCCGCGGCCACGGTCCAGTTCCAGAATCCACTCGGCCGCGTTGTCGAGGAAGTAGCGATCATGGGTGACGGCCACGACCGTGCCCGGATACTGGTGCAGGAAATGCTCCAGCCAGGCCACCGATTCGGCGTCCAGGTGGTTGGTGGGCTCGTCCAGCAGCAGCATGTCCGGCTTGCTGATCAGCAGCCGGCACAGTGCGACGCGGCGCTTCTCGCCACCGGACAGGTTCTTGACCATGGCATCCCACGGCGGCAACCGCAAGGCATCGGCGGCGATCTCCAGCTGCAACTCGAGGTTGTGGCCATCGCCAGCCTGCAGGATCGCCTCCAACCGCGCCTGTTCGGCGGCCAGCGCATCAAAATCGGCATCCGGCTCGGCGTAGGCAGCATAGACCTCATCCAGCCGCGCCTGCGCATTGACGATGTCGGACAGGCCGCCCTCGACCGCCTCACGCACGGTCTGGCTGTCGTCCAGCTCCGGCTCCTGCGCCAGATAGCCGATCTTGATGTCCGGCTGTGCCCGCGCCTCACCCTGGTAGTCCTTGTCCACACCGGCCATGATCCGCAGCACGGTCGACTTGCCCGAGCCATTGATGCCGAGCAGACCGATCTTGGCGCCGGGAAAGAAGGACAGCGAAATATCCTTGATGATCTCGCGCTTCGGGGGCACGGTCTTGCTGACCCCGATCATGGTGTAGATGTACTGCATGGCAACGGCCCCGATAAGGTGGATATCGACCGAAGTCGAAAGCCGGCCAGCATAGCAGCTTGACGGCCGGCCCCGTTGTCTTCGGTGCCGGCAATGAGCCTGGTTGGGGCGGAGCGCAGCTTGTGAGGAGGAGGGCTCAGGGCTCAGGGCTCAGGGCTCAGGGCTCAGGGCTCAGGGCCCAGGAACATCAAG
>DAIMJK010000205.1:0-6849 GCA_036722245.1 Lysobacterales bacterium | reverse complement strand
TTGCCGAACACGAAGCGGCGCTGAAGGCGCAGACGCGCGCCTTCAGCGATACCGTGCTGATGCTGCTGGGATCGCTGGGCGTGCTGCTGCTGGTGGTGCTCTGGCTCAGTCTGCGCTGGAGCCTGCAGCCGCTTCGTGGGGTCGCCAAGGATCTGGCCGAAGTGCAGGCGGGCCGCTCGCCGGAGCTGGCCGGCGAGTATCCGCATGAACTGGTCGGCCTGACCGAGAGCCTGAACCGCTTCATCCAGACCGAGCGCAAGAGCCTGGAACGCTATCGCAACACCCTCGGCGATCTGGCCCACAGCCTCAAGACCCCGCTGGCGGTGCTGCGTGGGCTGATCGAGAGCGAGGCCGACGAGCAGCGGCTGCGCGATGGTGTCGGCGGTCAGCTGGCGCGGATGGATGACATCGTCGCCTATCAGTTGGCGCGTGCGGCCAAGAGCGGTCACCACACTTTCGTGGCGCCGATCCGTATCGGTCCGACCGCCGAGGAGGTGGCCAGCGGACTGGAGAAGGTCTACGCCGGCAAGGGTGCGCTGTGCGAATTCGAGATCGACGAGGCGGCCCGCTTCCGCGGCGAGCGCGGCGATCTGCTCGAACTGCTCGGCAATCTGCTCGACAACGCCTTCAAGTGGTCGCGTCGCCGGGTGCTGCTGCGGGTCCACTATGTCGATGGCAATGGCCGCCAGCTGCGCCGCCTGAAGATCGTGGTCGAAGACGATGGCCCGGGTGTACCCGATCACCAGCTGGCCGCGGTGCTGCAGCGCGGCATCCGTGCCGATGAGAGGGTCCAGGGACATGGCATCGGCCTGTCGATCGTGCAGGACATCGTCCACAGCTATCAGGGCGAGCTCAGCGTCGGTCGCTCGGAGGAACTGGGCGGGGCGAAGTTTGAGGTGACCTTGGGGTGATTGGCGTCGGCCCCAGGGTGCGACGCACACTATGCTTTGAGGATTCTGTATGGATCAGAGGGCAGGGCCCAGGGCCCAGGGCTCAGGGCCCAGAAGGTCAAGAACGCGAGACCCGGAGCCTTGGGCCCTGTATGAACCAGGCTGCCTCGCACTCGACTCCAGTCACCTCCGGCACACTTCAGCACCGCCCTGGCGGTGTACCATCGACGGCCCCTGGGTCTGCAGAGATGTCCACTTTCGTGAGCTTGAGCGAGCGCATCATTCCCGCCGTCGTGGTGCCGGTCGTTGCCGGTGAGAAGCAACTGGGTGGGGAAAAGGTAGGGCGCAACCCGGTCACCTTCGACCCGACCCGACCGGTGCTGCGCAAGCCGGACTGGATCCGGGTCCGACTGCCGACCGGCAATACCGTCGCCCGCTTGAAGTCCAGGCTGCGGGCCGAGCGGCTGGTGACAGTGTGCGAGGAAGCCTCCTGTCCGAACATCCACGAGTGCTTCAGCCACGGCACCGCCACCTTCATGATCTTGGGCGAAATCTGTACCCGTCGCTGCGCCTTCTGCGACGTTGCCCACGGTCGGCCGCTGCCGCCGGATCTGGATGAGCCCGGTCGGTTGGCGCGCACGATCCGCGACATGGAATTGCGCTATGTCGTGATCACCTCGGTCGACCGCGACGATCTGCGTGACGGCGGCGCGGGCCACTTTGTCGCCTGCATCCAGTCGGTACGGGAACTAACGCCCGCGATACGGATCGAAATACTGACTCCAGACTTTCGTGGCAAGGGCCGCATGGAACGCGCGCTTGAGGTTTTTGCGACCGCCCCACCAGACGTGTTCAACCACAATCTGGAAACGGTGCGTGAGCGCTACCGCGATGTTCGGCCCGGGGCGGACTACGACTGGTCATTGACACTGTTGCAACGGTTCAAGGCGGCCCACCCGGAGGTGCCGACCAAGTCCGGGATCATGCTGGGGCTGGGCGAGGAACGCAGCCAGGTCGAACAGGCCCTGCGCGATCTGCGCGCGCATGATGTAGACATGGTGACCATTGGCCAGTACCTGCAGCCCACGCCGCATCATCATCCGGTGCTGCGCTACTGGACGCCGCAAGAATTTGCCGAGCTGGCCGATTTCGGTCATGCCTTGGGATTTGCTCACGTCGCCAGCGCGCCGCTGGTGCGATCCTCCTATCACGCCGACCGCATGGCGGTCGCAGCAGGGACAGGAATCCAACTGTGAGGTGCTCATGAAGCTGCCAACTCTCGTCGCCGCATTGCTGCTCCTGGGCCTGGGTAGCCAGAGCGCTCTGGCCAAGCCCCGCACGGTCGAGCAGACCGAGCTCAAGCCCACCCCGGCGCAGGCCGAGGCGGCTACCTGGACAATGCGCTACCTCAGCCGCCTGCACTATCGCAGTCAGCGTCTGGACGACGAGCTTTCGAGCAAGATTTTCGACAGCTATCTGGATTCGCTCGACGCCGATCGCTGGTTCCTGCTCGCTGCCGATGTGGCCGAGTTCGAGCATTACCGCACCGAACTTGACGATGCGATTCTGAAAGGCAAGCTGGAACCCCCCTTCGTCATCTTCAAGCGCTATCTGGAACGGGTCGCCGAGCGCACCAGTCATGCCCGGTCGGTGCTCAAGCGCGGCTTCGATTTCGGTATCGAAGAGGACTATGCCTTCGATCGGACGGACGTCCCTTTCGCTGCCAGCGCGCAGGAGCTCGACGAACTGTGGCGCAAGCGGGTCAAGAATGACTGGCTGCGCCTGATTCTGGCGGGCAAGGAGGACAAGGAGATCCGCGAAACGCTGGACAAGCGCTATGCTGACTTCCAGGTTCGGGTCGAACAACTCGACGGCGACGATGTGTTCCAGACCTTCCTCAATGCCTACGCCAGCGCCATCGAGCCCCACACCAGCTATCTGGGTCCTCGTGCGAGCGAGAATTTCGCGATCTCGATGCGGCTGTCGCTGGAAGGGATCGGGGCGGTGCTGCAGCGCGAAGGGGAGTACACGGTGATCCGGCAGATCGTTCCCGGAGGTCCGCTTGATCGCGACGGCCGGATGAAGGCGGGCGACCGCATCATCGCGGTAGGAGCGGAGAATGCCACCACGCTCACTGACGTGATCGGCTGGCGGCTGGATGACGTAGTCGATCTGATCCGCGGACCCAAGGGCACCAGGGTCCAGCTTGATGTGCTGGCCAAGAGTGCCGGCGTGGACGCCCCGAGCGATCGGATCATCATCGCTCGGGACAAGGTGGCGCTGGAGCAGCAAGCCGCCAAGCAGCGCATCCTCGAAGTACAGATCGACGACCAGAGCAAGCGCATCGGTGTCATCGAATTGCCCACTTTCTACATGGATTTTGCCGCCCGCAGCAAGGGCGACCGTGACTATCGCAGTTCCACCCGCGACGTCAAACGACTGTTGACCGAACTGAAGGCCGAGAAGGTTGATGGCGTGGTCATCGATCTGCGCAACAACGGCGGCGGTTCGCTGGCCGAATCGACCGAACTGACCGGTTTGTTCATCGATCGCGGTCCGGTGGTGCAGGTGCGCGATGGCACCGGACGCACTCAGATCGAGCGCGACAACCAGCCCGGCGTCGCTTACGACGGTCCGCTGGCGGTGCTGGTCAACCGGGCCTCAGCCTCGGCTTCGGAGATTTTTGCCGCCGCGATTCAGGACTACGGCCGCGGGCTGGTGATCGGCGAGACCACCTTCGGCAAGGGCACGGTGCAGAACCTGGTCGATCTGGACCATGTCGCCGACAGTGAGGTACCGGCGCTGGGTCAGCTGAAGATGACGATTGCCCAGTTCTTCCGCGTCAGTGGCAAATCGACCCAGCATCGTGGGGTGGTTCCTGACGTGCTGTTCCCCAACTCGGTCGGGTCAGAGGATTATGGCGAGAGCAGTTTCGACAATGCCTTGCCGTACAGCGAGATTGATGCGCTCGACTACACCCCTTCAAGCAAATTGTCGCAACTGTCCGATGCCTTGGCCGCGCGCCATCTGGGACGTGCCAGCAGCGATGAAGAACTGCGCCTGTATTTCGAGGAGATCGAGGAGTATCGGGCCGAGCGCGAAAAACGCACGATCTCGCTCAATCTCGCGCAGCGCAAGGCCGAACGCGCCCTTCAGGAAAAGCGCGAAGCCGCTCGTGCCGAGCGTCTGGCGGCGATCGATGCGGCATACAAGGAAGAGCGGCCGAAGCTTGACGACGGTCTCAATCCGGGTGAGGCAGGGTCTCGATTCAGCGCCATCGACGACAACGAGGACGAAGATCGGCCAGATGTGCTGCTGACTGAAGCAGCGCGCGTGCTGGGTGATGCGATCGCGATTGGCGGCTCGATCCTGACGGCACAGTTGATCGACGACAAGGTGACTGCCGAGCGCGCTACGCTCTGATCCGGGCCACATGGGCAGTGACTGGCCCGCGTGTCGTCCTTCCTGCGTTGCCTTGCAGGAGACGACACGCGGGCCAGTGCATTTGTGGCCAGTGCATTTGGGGGGTTGGCTCGGCCGCCGCCAGACCTTCGTCGGTTGCCGACAAGAACGCAATCTTTGATGCCGGGGCGGAACTTTCGCCTTCGAGCAGCTTGACGGTCGGCGTGAATCAGGCGACTTTGTCTGGCCGGTGTGGCATTGGCGTCAGACGGGTCACCCGGCGCTGCGGTTTGCGGGAACAGGTTCAGCAGGGGAAGGGCATGCAAATCCGACATGGGTGGGTCCGTGGGCTGACGCGAGCTGGGCAGTCGCTGGCTTCGCTGGCGCTGCTGACGTTGGCGTTCATCACACCGGCGCAGGCGGCGGTCTGCACTTTCGCTGGCGGCGTGGACCTGTGGGACAACCCC
This sequence comes from Lysobacterales bacterium, assembly GCA_036722245.1. GTDB lineage: Bacteria > Pseudomonadota > Gammaproteobacteria > Xanthomonadales > SZUA-5 > JAWLAT01. The sequence continues at coordinate 2,090 of DAIMJK010000205.1, read as the reverse complement.
TCGGCCTGGCTGAATTGCGTCGGTGGCGCCGGCATCAACTCACCGGACACGCCGGGTATAGGCGACACCGCGATCATCAATAGCGGTACGGTCACCGTCAGCCTTGGTGAAAGCGTCAGTAGTCTGCAACTGGAACCCGGCGGCACACTGTTTCTGGACGGCTCGATGTCCGGCGTGCTTGAGGTCGATACCAGCTTTGACTGGAGCGGTGGCGTCATTGATGGCTTCGTCGGCAATCTCAATCTGTTGGTTGGCAGCACCTCGAGCTGGACCGGCGTAGACAAGACCCTGCGACCGAGCAACAACCTCAACATCGGTGGCCTCGTCACCTGGAGTGCCGGACTGATTCACATCGAGGACAGTCTCCTGGCGGTGCAACCCACCGGCATCTGGAACTGGGACATCGACGGTGCCGTGGTCGAAATCATTGACTCCAGTGGCGGGCCGAACGGGCAGATCTTCAACGAAGGGGCCATCAGCAAGCTCGGTGCCCAGGTGGCGGCAACCGAGTCCATCCCTCTGGCCGGTCCGGGCTCGGTCAATGTGCTGGAGGGCACGCTGCGCATCGGCGCCTCGGCATTCTTCAGCGGCAGTTTCGGGGTCGATCTCGCGGCCACCCTGGAACTGGTTGATACGCCGATGGTGTTTGATAGTGGCACCAGCTTCAGCGGCCCGGGCAACGTCCGGTTCGGCTTGCCGGGCGCTCCGCCAGGGTGCGCTGTAACGCTGGAGGGGCCCTTCACGGTCGGCGGGATCATCACCATCCAGTCCTGTGACGTTGTCTTCGACAACGGCAGCACGACCTTCAGCACGCTTGAAATGTTGGAAAGCGGCGCGTCGCTGAGCGGGCCCGCAGCGATCGATGTCACCGGCAATTTCATCTGGAACGAGGGTCTGCTGATGGGCGGGCCGGGCGAGACCTTCACGCTCCAGTCCGCCGCGACCACGACATTGGCAGGTCCGGTCGCGGTTCCGGCTCGAGTCCTTTCCGGGCGGGAACTGATCAACAACGGCACGATGACCTTCACCGTGGGCAACGAAACCGGCGTGCACAACGACGGTATTTTCCGCAATGCAGCCACCGGCCAGATCAATATCCAGGTCGGCGGTGGCGAGCCTTCCATATTTGACTGGGATTCGTCTGCATCCACGCTGATCAATGAAGGGACGATCGACTTCATCACTGGTTCCTTGCTGGCCATCGAGCCACCGTTCGACAACGCCAGCACCGGCCTCGTCAACGTCAACTCGTTCATGGCGATCACCAATTCCGGCACCGACGCAGGCACTTACACCGTGGCCTCACTCGGCAGCGTGAACTACATCAGTAGCGATGCCGTGCGCACGGCAGTGGCCGGAAGCAGTTTTACCGGCCCCGGTGCGGTTGTCGTGCGCGATTCGGCGGATATTTCAGTTGAAGGCAGTTTCACGGCCTCGTCGCTGGTTCTGGGCGGTACCGGCACTCCTGGCATCTTCCGCTGGAACCAGGCCACCCCGTTGTCGCTGCCCAGGCTCGTATTGCGCGATGATTCGGAGCTGTTGACCCAGGCCAGTGTGTCGGTCAGTGCCATCGCCGAACTAGAGCATGGATTCATCGGCGGTACCCTCGGCACGACGGTCCGTTTCCTGTCCGGTAGCGATCTGACCCTGCCGAGTTCGACAGCCCATCTGGTCACCTTCAACGACATCGGTGTGTCGATCGAGGGCCTGGCCAGCTGGACCGCCGGCGACGTCCATTTTGACAATGCCGCCAGCCTGTTCATCGATGTGACAGGCGATTTGGGTATTGAGGCGAGCGCGGGCGTACCCCTCAACCTTGGCTGCAGCGTTTGCCTGGCGCCGAACATCATCAATTCCGGCCTGGTGCGCAAGACAGCCCTCGGTACCGGCGACGACGTCATATTCGATCCCACCGCCACTTTCCAGAACGAGGGCACTGTTCTGCTGCAGGGTGGGGATTTCCAGACCCACAACTACAACCAGCTCGGTGCGGGTTCAGTGACTGAGCTGCAGTCCGGCGCGACCTTGACGGTGCTCGGCAGCAGCGCCGAGTTTCAAGGGGGCAGTCTGCGCGGCAGCGGCGTGATCGT
>DAIMJK010000204.1:0-6868 GCA_036722245.1 Lysobacterales bacterium | reverse complement strand
CGCGGAAACATCACCCAAGCCCACGGAATGACGTGGATTTCATGTTAGGCTTCCAAGTCGCTCTGGTCGCGGGGTGACGGGGAGCTTTTCGTCTTCTCCATCAGAGAACTCAAGGAGCGATCATGGCGCTGCAGCGCACCCTGTCCATCATCAAGCCCGATGCCGTTGGCAAGAACGTCATTGGTCAGATCATCGGCCGTTTTGAAGCCGCCGGCCTGAATGTCATTGCCGCGCGGATGAAGCAGCTGTCGCTGGCTGAAGCTGAAGGCTTTTACGCGGTCCATCGCGAACGCCCCTTCTTCGCCGACCTGTGCCGCTACATGAGCTCCGGCCCGGTGCTGGTGCAGGTGCTTGAAGGTGAGGACGCGATCGCGAAGAACCGCGAGCTGATGGGCGCCACCGACCCGGCCAAGGCCGCTGCCGGCACCATCCGGGCCGACTTCGCCAGCAGCATCGAAGCCAATGCCGTACACGGTTCGGACGCGCCGGAAACGGCCGCCGCCGAGATTGCCTATTTCTTCGCCGGCAGCGAACTTTGTTCCCGCAATTGAGCCCCTCAGTACTGAGCATGCCATGATCCAGACCGACCCACGCACGAATCTGCTCGACCTTGATCGTGAAGGTCTGCGTGGATTTTTTGCCGGTCTGGGAGAAAAACCGTTCCGCGGTGATCAGGTCATGAAATGGATCTATCACCGTGGCGCGGCCGATTTTGAACAAATGACCGACCTTGGCAAGGCGCTGCGCGCGAAGCTGAATGACAGCGCGCGCATCACCCCGCCGTCGGTCACGACCGAGCAGATCTCCACCGACGGCACCCGCAAGTGGCTGATCGGAGTGCACGGCGGCGCGGTCGAGACGGTCTACATCCCCGAACCCACCCGCGGCACGCTGTGCGTGTCCTCGCAGATCGGCTGCATGTTGAACTGCACCTTCTGCTCCACCGCGACGCAGGGCTTCCAGCGCAACCTCAGCACCGCCGAGATCATCGGCCAGGTCTGGCTCGCGGCCAGGGCGCTCGGCCACGACGCCAAGACCAACCGGCGCCTGACCAACATCGTGCTGATGGGCATGGGCGAGCCGCTGCTGAACTTCGATGCGGTGGTCACGGCGATGGCGCTGATGCGCGATGATCTGGGCTTCGGTCTGGCCAACAAGCGGGTCACCCTGAGCACCGCCGGGCTGGTGCCGGCCATCGATCGATTGTCGGAGGCTTCCGACGTCAGTCTGGCGGTGTCGCTGCATTCGCCGGTGAACGAGATCCGCGACGTGCTGGTGCCACTCAACCGCAAGTACCCGATCGCCGAATTGATGGCCGCGTGCGAGCGCTATCTGCGCAATCGGCCACGCGCCAACGTGACCTTCGAGTACACCCTGCTCAAGGGCGTCAACGACGATCTGGCGCTGGCCGACAAACTGGTCAAGCTGCTCCGCCGGCTGCCGTCCAAGCTCAACCTCATTCCGTTCAACCCGTTCCCGGGGACGCGCTATGAGTGCTCGGATGAAGCACAGATCCGAGCCTTCCAGGAACGCATCATGAGCCAGGGCGTGATCGCCACCGTGCGCCGCACTCGTGGCCAGGACATCGACGCAGCCTGTGGCCAGCTTGTTGGCCAGGTCGCCGATCGCACCCGTCGTCAGCGCACCCATCAGGCCGAACTGGCGGCGAGCGAGATGACTGCAGAGGTGGCGGCATGATGTACTGCCGAGTTCCCGCCTTGCTGCTGCTGACCCTGCTGTTGCCGCTGCTGAGCGCCTGCGCGATCGACAACAGCCCGGGCTACGTCACCCCACGCGGTGGTGCCAGCCCGGAACGCCAGAAGGCAGCCAGCGTGCAGGTCAGTCTGGCGCAGGGCTACATGGAACGCGATCGCCTGGAGATCGCCCGCGACAAGCTGCGCCGGGCGCTTCAGCTCGACCCGCGCTCAGCGCCCGCCCATACGATGATGGGCGTGCTGCATGAGCGCATCAACGACCCCGTCCAGGCTGAGAGCTACTACCGCCAGGCGGTCACGCTGGAGCCCGCCTCGGGCGACATGAACAACAATCTGGGCGGCTTCCTGTGCCGTCAGGGCAAGGCCGCCGAATCCTTGCAGTACTTTGACCAGGCGGTGCTCGATCCCTTCTACCGTACCCCACAGGCGGCACTGACCAATGCCGGTCTGTGCGCGCGCTCGATCAACCAGCCCGATCTGGCCGAAAGCTATTTCCGTCGCGCGCTGGAGCGTGACCCTAATTTTTCCGAGGCACTGCTGCCAATGGCTGCGATCCTGCAGCGCACCGGCGAGCATCTGCGCGCGCGCGCATTCGCGCAGCGATTCGAGGCCGCCCATGGCGACAGCCCGGCGTTTCTGGGACTGGTCATCGAAATCGAACAATCTCTAGGTGACGAGCGCGCCGCAAGCGAATACGCTTCGCGCCTGCTGAGCCGATACCCCGATTCCACCGAAGCACGCCAGCTGAAGGAGAGGCTGCCATGAGCACGGACGAGCTCGTACCAAATCAGAACGAGCCAGTCATCGCCAAGGGCCTTGGCGCCTGGCTCAAGCAATCCCGCGAGCGCGCCGGGATGAGCGTGGAGGAAGTGGCCCGCGCCCTGAAACTGTCCGGTTCGACCGTGCAGGACATGGAGCGCGACCGCACCGATCACATCGGCGCCCCGATCTATTACAAGGGCTTCGTGCGCGCCTACGGCAAGCTGCTGGACCTGCCCAGCGTCGCACTGGAAAGCCGCCTCAGCGCACTGGTCGACACCGACCCGGAGCCGCAGATCGCCCAGGGCACCACGCCCGTCCGCCGCAACCGCTGGCTGGAGCGCTATACCTGGGCTGCCAGCTACGTGGTCGGTACCGCCCTGCTGTTGCCGCTGCTGTACTGGCTGGTCAGCAATGATGGCGGCTTGCCGAAGGATCTGACCGGAACACCACCAGCTGTGGGTACCCAGACCGAGCCGCAAGGCCAGCTTGCCGAACCGCCCCCGCAGAGCAGTGCGGTCGACCTGCCGGCCGGCAGCGCGGCTGCTCCGATCCCGCGTGCGACCACGGATGAGGAGTCCTATTCGAGCCCGGTCACCGCCTCACTGACGCCGTTCGGGCTGGGCCGCGGCGCGATGATCAGCCCGAGCGAGACCCAGGACTCGGTTCAACTCAAGCTCGCCGCGCCCAGTTGGGTCTCGGTGGTCGACAGCACCGGCGCGCAACTGATCTACCGCACCCTGCCCGCAGGTGAGCATAGGATCGCCGACGGCCAGTGGCCATTGCGGGTCCGCATCGGCAATGCCGCGCGGGCGGAGTTGTTCATTGACGGTCAAGCGCTGACCCTGGAACCTTATGTGCGCGGCAATGTGGCCGAACTGGCGCTGCGCCAGGGGCTGCAAGGCATAGAATCGGCCCCTGCCCAGCAATAGTCCGATCCGGCATCAACCGTGCCGCGCGGAACCGCCGCGGCCGTACTCATACAACTGGAAATGATCGACCATGGCAGAAGAGATCCTTGACTCCCACGAACAGGGCGAAGCCGTCCGCAAATGGCTGCAAAGCAACGGTTCGTCGATCGTTGTAGGCATCGCCGTCGGTGTTGCCGCACTGTTCGGTTACCAGCGCTGGCAGGACTCCAGGCTTAGCCATGCCGGCGAAGCAATGCTCCAGTTCCAGCAATTGCAGGCTGCCGCGGAGTCCGATGAGGCTGGATTCGACGCCTACCTCACAGCCCTGACCGGCTCTTACAAGGACACCCCTTTCGCAGCGATGGCGCTGTTCACGCAGGCCGATCGCAAGCTCGCTGCGGGCGATGACGAAGCCGCTCTGGCGGCTCTGCGGCAGGCAGTCGAGGTGGCCCGGCCCGATAGCCTCGCCAACGTCGCTCGATTGCGCCTGACCCGCGCACTCATCGCCGCCGGCCAGGCAGATGAAGCCATTCGTCAGCTTGATCGCGCCGCGCCGGAAGGCTTCAAGGCGCTGAAGGCCGAGTTGCGCGGTGATGCCCTGAGATTGCAGGGTCAGGCTCAGGCCGCCCGCACCGCGTACGAGGACGCGCTGAGCTTTCTCGACGCCGGATCGATCGGACGCGAACTGGTCGAGATCAAGCTGGCCGATCTGACCCTGGCCTCGACCAGCCCGGCCGCCGCCCCGACGACCGCTCCTGCAGCAACCCCGGCGGCAGCACCAGAAGCCCCCGAAACCGCTCCGGGCACGGATGCCGAAAGCGAGGCGAACTCATGAGTGGGTCGCTGCGCTGGGTAGTTCCGGGCCTGTTGGCCGGCTTGCTGCTGACCGGCTGCCTGGATCGCTTCAGGTCAGCCAAGGACAATGTCGAGCCCCCGAGCGAGCTGACGGATCTTTCTTCGACCATCAAGGTTGATCGACTGTGGGCGGCCAAGGCCGGTCCGGGTGCCTTGAAGCAGGGTGGACGACTGCTTCCAGCGGTGGCTGACGGCATCGTCTATGTCGCCGAACTCAAGGGCAGGCTGGCCGCCCATGATGCCGCCACCGGTCGCACCCTGTGGACGGTCAAGACCGATCAGAGACTCAGCGGTGGACCCGCCGCGGGCGATGGCCTGGTGGTCGTCGGCAGCCTTGATGGCAAGCTGCTCGCCTATGCCAGTGATGGTACGCCGCGCTGGGAGGCGACCCTGTCGTCAGAGATCATCGTCGCACCGGCGATCGGCCAGGGCCTCGTCGTGGTGCAGAGCAACGATGGCCGCACCTTTGCCCTCGAGCAGTCCACCGGCGCCGTCCGCTGGGTCGTGGACCGCGCAGTCCCTACCTTGAGTCTGCGCGGCAACGCTACCCCGATCATCGGTGAGTCGACTACCTTCATCGGCCAGTCCAACGGCAAGGTCAGCGCGGTCGACAACAGCAGCGGAGACATCCAGTGGGAATACGCCGTCGGCTTGCCCGATGGCCGTACCGATCTGGAGCGCATGGTCGACATCGACGGCCGGATGTTGCTGGTTCAGGGCGATCTGTTCGTCGCCGGCTATGGCTCGCAGGCAGTTGCCCTGGCGAGCGAGTCCGGTCGCGTGCTGTGGAACCGCGAATTCTCGTCCTACACCGGCTTTGACCTGTCCGGTCCCAACCTGGTCGCCACCAATGCAGATGGGGAGGTGGTCAACATGGCGACCCGATCGGGCAGCCCGTTGTGGCGCCAGGATGCGCTGAAGTACCGCTCCCTCGGCACCCCAGCCATTCATGGCCAACACGCAGTGGTCGGTGACTACGAGGGCTATCTGCACTGGCTGGATCTGGAAAGCGGCGAGATCGTCGCGCGGACCAAGCTGGGCAAAAAGGGTATCCGGGCCATGCCAGTGGTCGCCGATGGCGTGCTTTACGCACTCGATCTGGACGGTTCCCTGGCTGCCTTCCGCGCGCCTGGCGGCTGAATCCATGCTGCCGGTGGTCGCCCTGGTCGGTCGGCCCAATGTCGGCAAGTCGACTCTTTACAATGCCCTGACCCGCACCCGCGATGCGATCGTCAGCGATCTGCCCGGCGTCACCCGCGACCGCCACTACGGCTTGTGGGAAAGCGACGAAGGGCGTTTCATTCTGGTCGACACGGCTGGCCTGAGCGGGGAAGTCGACGCGCTGACGCAGCACATGGCGACCCAGGCACGGCTGGCCATCGCCGAGGCCGATCTGGTGCTGATGATGGTGGACGGTCGCGACGGCCTGTTGCCCGACGACACCGATCTGGCGCTGGAACTGCGACGTGCCGGCAAGGCAGTGTTGCTGGTCGTCAACAAGACTGATGGCCTGGATCCGGAAGTTGCCCAAAGCGAGTTCGCTGCGCTGGGGATCGAGACCATCGGCGTCTCGGCCGCCCACCGGCGCGGCGTGGCCGACCTGGAGGAGCGCATCCTGAATGCCTTGCCCGAGGCGGTCAGGGAGGCCCTCGACGACGGCGCCGAGAAGGAGATCGACCCACGCGTCCGGGTCGCCATCGTCGGCCGTCCGAACGTCGGCAAGTCGACGCTGGTCAACCGCTTGCTGGGCGAGGAGCGGATGCTCGCCTTCGATCAACCCGGCACTACCCGCGATGCGATCGAGGTCGCGATCGAGTGGGACGGCACCGAGTACGTACTGGTGGACACCGCCGGCTTGCGACGCCGTGCACGGGTCGATGAGGCGGTCGAGAAGTTTTCCGCGATCAAGGCATTCCAGGCAATCGACCGGGCCAATGTGGTGGTGTTCCTGATCGATGCGCAACAGGGCTTTGCCGACCAGGACGCGCATGTCCTGGGTCAGGTACTGGACAGCGGCCGCGCGCTGGTCATCGCGCTGAACAAGTGGGACGGGCTGAGCAACAGCGACCGGACCGCGGTAAAAGGCCGCCTCGATCACGGTCTGGGTTTCCTGACCTTCGCCAAGCGGATACCAATCTCGGCCCTGCACGGCTCGGGTCTGGGCGAACTGATGAAAGCGGTAGCGCAGGCGGCCAAACATGCGCTGCGCGAATTCAGCACCAACGAATTGACCGAAGCGGTGATCGCAGCCTTCGAGGCCTACCAGCCACCGCTGGTGCGCGGACGGGTGGCGAAGCTGCGCTATGCCCATCAGGGCGGCCGCAATCCGCCGCGGGTGATCATCCACGGCAATCGCCTGAAGACCCTGCCGGACGCCTACAAGCGCTACATCGAAAACCAGCTGCGGGCGCGCTTCAAGATCGTTGGCACACCGATCCGGCTGGATTTCCGTGATGGCAAGAATCCTTTTGCCGACAAGCCCAACCAGCTCACCGAACGCCAGATCAAACGCAAGAAGCGCCTGCTCAAGCACGTCAAGCGGCGGTAAGGCATGGGTAATGATTCAAGCTGATGTTTCGGAGGGTCTGGTTAGTGGGGGGCCCAGGGCTCAGGGCCCAGGGCCCAGCA
>DAIMJK010000203.1:0-6957 GCA_036722245.1 Lysobacterales bacterium | reverse complement strand
AGCCGGCAAACGGGAGCAAACCGCGCCACGGCGTGATGATTGGCGGCCGCAGTAGAAGGTTTATGAGACATCCGGGCTAGAGAGCTCAGTAGATCACGAGCAAGGGTCTAGTGGGGCGCTAAACCCGCAGGGGAAGCGATATTGCCGGGCCCTGGGCGCTGCCCTCGATGCGGTTTGCTGAGCTCACCGACATCCTACGTGTACCTCCAGCCCTTGCCCTTCACTGGCCACTGGCTACTGGAACTGCTCTCAAGCGTCCTTGAAGCGCTGCCGCAATCGTGGCGAGTAGAGCTTCTCGCTCGGCGCTAGCTGGCGATCCAGACGTTTGGCTTCGCGCAGATCGGCGTCGACCTGGGCCAGCAGGCTGGAATCGGACTCACCGCCGGTGACATAGAGTCGGTAGCGGGCGGCGCCGCGCAGCAGCAAGCCGAGCGCGCGATCCCTTGCCTCGGGTAGCCGCTCGGGGTTGGCCCAACTGGCAACGCGCTGGTAGTCGGCGGCCAGGAAGGCAGTCAGATAGGTGCGCAGTTCGGCCGGCGCGGGCTTGGGTGCAGCGGCGATGGCGCGGTCAACTGCCTGTGCCCGATCGTTGAGCTGGCTCAAGGCCCGCTCGATGGCGCTGCGATCATTCCCGTTCAGACTTTGCTGCAGTGCCTCGCGTGCCTGGGACAGCGCATTGCTGGCGCTCGCCGCGACACCAGCATCAGAAGCCTCCTGCAATTTGGTGGTAACGCCTTCGAGCGCGCTGCGCGCATTGCGCCGGGCCACTTCCAGCAAACGCAACTGCTCGGCCTGTTGCAGGCCTTCGCGCGCGGCGTCGACTCGACCGCCAAGAGTACCCAAGGTGCGCAGACTGGCGTCCAGCGCGCTCTGGACAGAGCTCAGCTCGGACGCCGTGCGAGCGCTCCCAAGGCGACTTTCGCTGCTGCTCAGGGCCTGCCGCTGTTGGCTGAGTTCGGCCCCCAGGGCGCGCGCATCGCCGCTGCCCCGCAGCGGTGCCGCGGCCAGAATCTTCTCGATGTCCGCGGCGCGCCGCTTGCCATCCTCGAGCTTCCGGCGTGCCGCGGCGACCTCGGCCTGCGGCAGGCTGCTGACCGGTGGTCGAGGTTCGGGTCGCGGTTCGGGCCGGGGCTCGGGTCGGGGTTCGACCGGCCGGGGTTCGACGGGACGGGGCTCGGTCGTCGCGACCGGCGTCGGCGGTGGCTCGACCGGCTTGGGCGGGTCGGCCTGGGCCAGTTGCTGCTGGCACTGTGCTTCCATTCGTGCCTGCTCGGTTGCGCGGGCACTCAGTCTGGCAATCGCACTGCGATGCGCACTGTTGTTGAAGGCGGCCATCGCGGCACGGCAATCGCCGCGATTGAGCGCGGCCTGGCCCAGATAGAAGTGGGGTACGTACTCGCTGAAAACCACGCCGTAATCGCGTACCCGATGGCTTGGATTCGGGTTATCGCGCAGCACCTGCTGCATGATCCGCTCCACTGCAGCCCAGTCGCCGCGTTCAGCGGCCTGGACGCCCTTCTTGTAGTCGTCCAGATAGGCAAGCGCCACTTGCGGCAGCAGGCTGAGCGACAATGCAAACAGGATGCTGCGCCAGCTCACCGGTACCCCGCCTCGCGCAGGAGCAGATCTGCATCGAGCGCGGCAAACTCCAGCTTGGCCACGCTCAGCTGGCCGCGCTTGACGTTGGCGCCAACCTCACGTGTTTCACCGCTGGGTGACTTCAAGGCCAGCGTGTAGCTGCCCTCCGGCAGCGTCAGCAGCAAGGGTGTGGTGCGTTGCTGGGGCAGGGATACCGTCTTGCCGTCGCTCCCGGTAACTGTGACCAACTCGCCCCAAGGCATCGCATCAAGTGCCAGTCGTCCGGCCCGTGCCGCCTCTTCTTCGGCCTGGCGCTTGGCCGCCAATGCATTCTCGTCGTCCTCGATCTGGGCCGACACCCGCGTCAAGGCCGAATCGTCGCCGCGGCGGGCAAGCAGCGGATCGACCAGTGCACGCGCCTGCATCAGGTTTCCGGATTCGCGTTCGGCCGCGGCCTCGCGGCTGACGATCTCGATCAGGCGGTCTTCAAGGTCAGTGATCTGGGCCGGCGGATGGTTCGCCCGGGACAGTGATTCCAGACCGGCAAGCGCCTCGCTCAAGCCGGTAACGCCCAGACGTGACTGAGCCAGCAGTCGATCCAGGTCTGCCAGGGTCTGCGCCACCTCCAGTTCTGCCTGCAATTGCTGGACCAACTCTGCCGCGGCGCGGGCGTGGCTACTGCCGGGCAGTGCGGTGCTGATCAAGGTTTGTTGCTGCCGGGCGCGCTCCAGATCACGCGCCTCTACCGCCGCCTGCAGCGGCTGACTGAGCTGGGTGCCGACGCTGTCGAGCAATTCGACATAGCGTCGGTCCTCGGCACCGGTGAGATCGCGCAGGGTCGTCAGCTCACTGGCCAGATCAGCCGCCGAGGCTCGCCGCTCCTTCGCCAGCAAGGCCTTCAGCGCGTCGATCTGTTCAGCGATCGCTGCGTCGCGCTGGGCTGCCTGCTGGGCCTGGTCAAGCTGGGCCAGTTGGACGTTGTAGTCGGCCTTGAGTGGCTCCCTGGCTTCCGTCAGCAAGGCTCGCCCCTCGCCGAACTGTTGTTGCGCAATGAGCTCGTCGAGGCGCTGTGCGACGGCCTTGCGGAATTCCTCCTCGCGGCTGGTCACCAGCTTGTGACGCGTCGAAACCGCATACATGCCGCGCAGAGTTGTCAGCGCGTTGTCCTGCGCCGGCTGGACCAGCCTCCCCTCGGCCAGCTGGCGATCGAACGTACTAACGTTCGTGGTCAAGTTGGCCAACTGGTTTTCGTTCAACCGCTCGCCGCTGAACTGCAGCCAACCGCCAATGCCCATGAGCAGCAATGCCACCCCGCCTACCGCTGGCCACAGCCAGCGCGGCAGGCCACTGCCTGCCTTGACCGCGGGCTTGTCCTTGCTGGCCCCCGCTTTGGCTGGCGGGCGGGTCATCGGCTGGGTTGGTGCAGTCGGCTTCTGCTTTCGACTCAGCGCCGCACGCAGATCCGCATCGCGCAGCGTGTCGAAGGAAAAGCCCAGCTCGCGCAGTTGCTCGGACCAGGCCATGTCCGGATTGCTGGCGATGACGCTGCGCAATGCCTCGCTATGCAGAAACACCTCGCGCAGTGCGCGGGTGAAGGCCGCCATGTCGTCGTAGCGGTCCTCACGCTTTTTCGCGAGCATGCGCTCGAGGATCGGGTCCAGATCGGACAGCTTCGGTGGCAGCTTCGGAATCGGTGCGGTCAGGTGCTGCATGCAAACCGCTATCGGCGTGTCGCCCTGGTATGGCGGCCGGCCGGTCAGCAGCTCGTAGAACATGATCCCGAGTGAATACAGATCCGAGCGGCCGTCGACTTCGCCGCCGCTGACCTGCTCCGGACTCATGTAGATCGGCGTGCCGACGATCATGTTCTCGGCGGTGATCTTGGTCTGGTCGGCGGTCAGCTCACGGGCGATGCCGAAATCGGTCAGCACCGGCACGCGGCCGCCGCGCATCATGACGTTGGCTGGCTTCAGGTCCCGATGGACGATGCCCTGGGCGTGCGCCTCGGCCAGCGCAGCGGCAACCTGGACCGCCACCGCGATCGCCTCGCCGGCGGCCATGCCGCCGCGCAGCTGGTCGACCAGCGTGCCGCCCTCGAGGTACTCCATCGCGATGTAGGCGAGGTTGCCGACCTTGGCGATGTCGTAGATGCCGCAGACGTTCTTGTGCGAGATCTTCGCCAGCGTGCGGCCTTCGCGCAGGAAGCGCTTCTCGGTGCGCTCGGGGTCGGCCTCGTGCTCGCTGGTGCGCAGGACCTTGATCGCGACCTTGCGGTCGAGTGACTTCTGGATCGCCAGGTACACGTTTGCCATGCCACCGGAGCCGATCTCCTGCAGCAATTCATAACCTGGAATATCGATGGGATGCTTGATCGCCATCTATCACCCGCTGGTCCCCAACCCACGATGGTAGCCGAGCGCGGCGGGCAGAGCCATGGGGGCGAGCCGGGTGGGAGCGGAGGGCGGGGCTGCGGCCGGTGGCTACTTGAGCGTCGTCGCGAATCGGAACCCCGAGTTGTACTCGGGCAACGCAGCCAGGTGAAGCGCTGATGAAGTTGACCCGTGTACAACCCGGCGCTCCAGATGGGTGCTGGCGAGCCCGCCCGAGTACAACTCGGGGTTCCGGGTGCGGCCACTTCGCGAGGTTGCCCGAGTACAACTCGGGGTTCCGGGTGCGGCCACTTCGCGAGTGGTGCCCGAGTACAACTCGGGGTTCCCACCGCCCAAAATGAGAGTTGCTCAACTGGGCCCTGAGCCCTGAGCCCTGAGCCCCGAGCCCCGAGCCCTGAGCCCTGAGCTCTGAGCCCTGAGCTCTGGGCCCTGAAAGCCCACACGCTCTGCCTGTACACTCGCCGCCCTCCAGCCGCGGTACCGAACATCCATGTCCGATCCCCGTCACGCAGCCTTGTGCGCCTTTGTGGCCGACCACCTCGGTGCGGCCGCCAGCGCACCTGAGCCGGCCAGCAGTGACGCCAGCTTCCGGCGCTACTGGCGCGTGCACACGCCAGCCGGGTCGCAGATCATCATGGACGCGCCGCCGGAGCGGGAGAACTGTGATCCCTTCATCGATGTTGCCGGACGTCTGGCGCGCGCCGGCGTGCGGGCGCCGACCGTGCAGGCGATGGATCTGGAGCAGGGTTTCCTCCTACTCGATGACATGGGTACCCGGACCATGCTGGATATCCTCAGCCCGGATAACGTCGAAGTACAGTACGGCGAAGCGCTCGAAGCGCTTCTGCGGATGCAGCTGAACGTGGCTGCTGAGGGTCTGCCGCGCTACGACGAAAATCGCCTCCGCGACGAGATGGAGCTGCTGCCGCGCTGGTTCCTGCAGCAGCATCTGGGGATCGAACTCGAGTGCCACGATTACGACCGCCTTGAGCAGTCCTTCATGGTGCTGATTCACAATGCTCGGGTGCAGCCGCAGCTATTCGTCCACCGCGATTTCCATTCACGCAACCTGATGGCAGGCACGCCGCCGGCGGTGCTGGACTTTCAGGACGCGGTCATCGGTCCGATCACCTACGATCTGGTTTCCTTGCTGAAGGACTGCTACGTCCGTTGGCCGCCGGATCAGGTTGCCGCATGGGCGGAGGGCTACCGTCTGCGATTGCATGCCGAGGGCGTCACAGTACCGGACGGTCGGCGCTGGCAGCGCTGGTTCGATCTGATGGGGCTGCAGCGCCATCTGAAGGTGCTGGGGATCTTTGCCCGACTCTGGCACCGCGACGGCAAGAGCGGCTATCTGGCAGACCTGCCCAGGGTCTTGCAGTATTCGCTGGAGGTGTGCGAGCGCTATCTGGAGTTGCAGGAACTGGGCCGATCACTGCAGCGCTGGACTGCGGGCGTCGCATTGGACAGCCCGTGTCGAAAACAAAAGTAATGTTTGAAATTTAGGCTGGCTCCAGCTTGCGAAAGCGCCTAGCCTGCCTTGGCTGGCGGCGTTCGCCAACGATGGGGCGATGAAAGATTCATGCGCAAGGCGCTGATATTTGCGGCGGGCAAGGGCGAGCGATTGCGCCCGCTGACTGACAAACTGCCCAAGGCGTTGGTCGAGGTTGGCGGCCGACCGTTGCTATTCCATCACCTCGACGCGCTGAAAAAGGCCGGTTTCAAGGACGTTGTGATCAATCTGTCGCATCGCGGGAACCAGATCCGCGACGCGGTGGGTGATGGATCGGCCTGGAAGCTGCGTGTGCAATATTCCGATGAAGGCCCCGAGCCGCTGGAGACCGGCGGCGGCATGCGACAGGCACTGGAGTTGCTTGGCGAGACCGCCGAGTTCGCTGCCATCAATGCTGACATCTATACCAACTTCGACTACCGACGTCTGCGCGGTTGGCCGGCCGGGCTGGCGCATCTGGTGCTGGTTCCCAACCCTCCGCACAATGCGCGGGGTGATTTCGCGCTGGAGGACGGCCATGTGCTCAGCGTGGCGGCCGGCCGTCTGACGTTTGCCGGCATCGGCGCCTATCGACCCGAATTCATCTCCGGCTACCGACCCGGTACCTTCAAGCTGGCCCCGGTCCTGCGCACCGCCATCGCCCATGGCGTAGTGAGTGGCGAGTTTTTCGAAGGTGTCTGGCTCGACGTAGGTACGCCCGAACGATTGGCCGAAGCCAACGAGATCGCCGAGCGGCGACGAAGGCGGCGTGCGGGTTGAGCAGCCTTCACGGCGATTGGTTCAGAAGCCACCGATCGGCTGGCGTTCGACGGCACCACGGCGGAATGTTGAGCATGGCGAATTGCTGAAGGGCAGGAGCGGGCGCTCTACTCCGGAGTCCCGCACTCTGGCCCTCAGCCATCAAGCTATGCTCAACGCAACCCAGTCTCATTGCGTGCAATCACCAGTCGCTGAATCTCGCTGGTGCCTTCGTAGATCTCGGTGATCTTGGCGTCGCGGAAGTAGCGTTCGACCGGCAGTTCCTTGCTGTAACCCATGCCGCCGTGGATCTGCACGGCCTGATGGGTGATGAACAGTGCCGCTTCGGAGGCGTACAGCTTGGCCAGGCTGGCTTCGGTGGTGAAGCGCTCGTCGGTGCCTGTGGCTTGCTGCTTCTTCCAGGCCGCACGCAGGGTCAGCAGCCAGGCTGCGTCCAGGCGGGCCTTCATCTCGGCGATCTTCTGCTGGATCATCTGGAAGCTGCCGATGGATTGACCGAAGGCCTTGCGGTCGCGGGCGTAGCTCAGCGCCGCTTCGTAAGCGGCACGGGACAGGCCGACTGCCTGAGCGGCGATGCCGATGCGACCGGCGTCGAGCACGCCCATCGCGATCTTGAAGCCTTCGCCTTCCTTGCCGAGCAGGTTCTCGGCCGGGCAGCGGTAGTCGGTGAACTCGATCTCGCAGGTGGCCGAGGCGCGGATGCCGAGCTTGGGCTCG
>DAIMJK010000202.1:4544-6970 GCA_036722245.1 Lysobacterales bacterium | reverse complement strand
CAGCCGATAGCGCGTGGGCCGCAATCATCATGTCCATCTCGCCGATCGGCTGGCCAGAGCGGACCAGTTGGTGGCGGATCTCGGCGTACCAGTCCGCCGCGTCGCTGTCCCAGGGCAAGATGCGGACCATCTTCAGAAACTGGCCCACAACCATGTGCAACCGGTGTTCGGTGGGCAGCCGCTTGAGCCCGAACTGCAGTTCCGCCCTCGTCATCACCGAAATGCAGACCATCGCCGGTACCAGGGCGGCCAACCGCGCTTCGATCGCAGGCGTCTTGCCCTTGATCAGGTAGCTGGCCGTGTCGGTGTCCAGCATGTGCAGCATCGTCAGCGTCCAGTCGATGACTTCGTCGCGTCATCATCGAACAGACCGCGCTCGGGCGGCACCACGTTCAACGGGCGTTCGGCCATGTAATCGTCCGGTACATCCACGCCGCGCAACAGTTCGAAGAACTCGCCCCAGGCCTTGGCGCCGGGGCGGGTGGAGAGGACCACATCGCCGGTCTTGTCGTCCCGGCTGATGTACACCTCCTCCCCCTCGAAGCGGAACTCCATCGGCAGGCGAACCGCCTGGCTGGCGCCGTTCTTGAACAACTTGGCAGTACGGGTCTCGGTCACGTCACATCGCTGAGTAGTTCGAAAAAGTATATGCGCAAATATATACTCTGATCGCTCGTCCGTCCACCGTTGACTGGGCAGCAAACGGCTGATCTTTGGTGGCCAAACCCCACGCCGCCCTCGCTGCCAATGACGATTCCGATTCTGACCCAGACTCCCGGATTCGCGTCGGTGCATCAGCTTGAATCGCGCCCCTTCCCTTGTGTCCTACGTGTTGAATGCGCTTGGGCTCCTGGCCGCCTACCGCAGATCCACCACCCCGCACCCACCCCCGCCCGGTGTCTGTACCTCGATCGCGGCTCCGGCCGGCAGGTCGAGTGACTCGGCGTAGGCCAGTTCGCGCTCGCTGCCGTCGATGCCGATGGCCAGGGTCCGGCCGCTGTGGCCGGGCTGGCCGCCCTGCAGGCCTGGTGGGGCGGTCAGGCGGCGGCCGGTCAGGATCGACAGCTCGACCGCTTCCAGAAAGCGAATGCGCCGGATCACGCCATCACCACCATGGTACTGCCCTGCCCCGCCGCTGCCGCGACGCACGGCGAAGCATTCCAGTCTTAGCGGAAAGCGGCGTTCCAATACTTCGGCATCGGTAATCCGTGAGTTGGTCATGTGACTGTGCAGCGCACTGGCGCCATTGAAGCCGGGACCGGCCCCGACCCCGCCGCAGATCGTCTCGTAGTACTGCCAGCGGGCATTGCCGAAGGACAGATTGTTCATGCTGCCCTGGCTGCCGGCCTGCGCGCCGAAGGCCAGCAGCAACGCATCGGTGATCAGCTGGCTGGTCTCGACGTTGCCGGCGACCACTGCCGCCGGTGGCTCTGGCGCGAGCATCGAACCTGCCGGCAGGATCAACTGCAGCGGGCGGGCGAAGCCCTCGTTCAAGGGCACCGGGTGATCAAGCAGACAGCGCAGCACATACAGCACCGCCGCACGCACGACTGCGCTGGGTGCGTTGTAGTTGTCGGCCAGTTGCGCCGACGTGCCGCTGAAATCGACCCGCACGTCGCCGCGCTCGGCATTGATGGCGATCGTCACGCAGATCTGCGCGCCTTGATCGTTGCGGAGCGCACAACGACCTGCGCTCAGCCCGCGCAGGCGCGTGCGCAGCAGTGCCTCGGTGTGATCCAGCACATGCCCCAGGTAGGCCTGCACCTCGGTCTGGCCCTGGTCGCCGAGCAACTGCCGGAACAGCCCGGCGCCGCGCCGATTGGCCGCCAGTTGGGCTTCGATCTCACCCAGGTTGAGCAGCGGGTCGCGTGAGGGATGCGGACCACTGCGGAACAGCTGCAGCAGCAAGGTCCGGTCCAGCGCTTCCTTGCGCATGATCCGGGTCGGTGGAATCAGTACTCCTTCCTCATCCACACTGCGACTGGACGCCGGCATGGAGCCCGGGCTGATGCCACCTACATCGGCATGGTGGGCGCGCGAAGCAAGGATCGCGGCAAGCTTTCCGTTGGCATCGAAACACGGACTGACCACGGTGATGTCGGGCAGATGGGTCCCACCACGATAGGGGTCGTTCAACAGCCAGGCGTCGCCATCGGCCAGCGCACCGCCAGCCGCATCCAGCACGGCCCGCACGCTTTCGCCCATCGAGCCCAGATGCACCGGCATGTGCGGCGCGTTGGCGATCAGCTGACCGCCGCGATCGAACAGCGCGCAGGAATAGTCGAGCCGCTCGCGGATGTTGACCGAGCGAGCACTGCGCTGCAGCACCTCGCCCATCTGTTCGGCCAGATGCATGAAGCGATGATGGTAGAGCGCCAGCTTGACCGGGTCGGGCAGGCTCGCGTCGGCCGCGAGCGGATCGGCTG
>DAIMJK010000202.1:0-4534 GCA_036722245.1 Lysobacterales bacterium | reverse complement strand
CACGACCTCGCGCCCGAGCACCAGGCTCTCCGCCAGCACGCGCCGCATGCGGTAGAGGTTGGCCTTCACGGCGTCCTCGGACTTGCCGAGCGCCTCCGCGATGGAGCGGATCGGCTGCCGCCGCGGTCTGTGCTCGAAGCACTGGAGCCACGGCGGGTCGTTCACGCCGCAGCGTCAGCACACCACCGGATTCGACCTGCAATTGCCAATCGGCCGCCACAAACAGCGTCGACAGGGTCTGCACCACGATCGCCGGGCCATCGATCTGCTGCCCCGACTGCAGCGCCGACTCGGCAATCAGTGGAATCTCGTGCCAACGCTCGCCATCGTGCCAGCGACTGCTGCGCGGCAGCGCCGGTGAGCACGGATCGGCGCTCACCGGCCAGACCGGAGCGGGCTTGCTCCGTTCGAGCACCAGCGCCGACAAGGTCCGACCGGCCGCTGGCGGTGCATAGCCGAAGTGTTCGGCGAAGGCCTGCGCGAAGCCCTCCTGCAAGGATTCGAGTGTGGCCGGATCCACCTTGCCGTCCCACGGCAGCAAGAAGTCCAGCTCGCCGCCGCCCTCCAGCCGGATTCGCAACTTCGAGGACTGGCGCGCCGCCAGGCCTGCTCGCGTCTCGCCCTGCCACTGCTGCAACTGCCGCCGCGCGTGCTTCAGCCCGGCCAGCGTCAGCGGCCGTTCCAGCGGCAGCTCGGCGTACTCCCCCTCGGCACTCAGACCAATACCCCACGCGCTGAGCACGCCGGCATAGGGATGCAGCCACGCTTCGCGCACGCCGAGCTTGTCGGCCACCGCACATAGATGCTGGCCGGCGGCACCGCCATAGCCGTTGAGCACCGCCGTGGCCGGGTCCAGACCGCGCGCGGTGGTCAAACCGTGCACGGCCTGGGCCATTGCTTCATTCGCCAGCGCCAAGGCGCCGCGCGCCAGTTGTTCGACGCTCAGGCGCGGCTGGCCGTCGGCAGCCATCCGCTCGGAAAGGCCCTCCAGCGCGGTCTGCGCGGCGGTACGGTCCAGCGCCGCATCGGCATCCGGTCCGAAAACGCCCGGCAAGGCTTCGGGCAGCAGCTGACCAAGGACCAGGTTGGCATCGCTGATCGTTGCCGGCCCGCCGCGCCCGTAGCAGGCCGGACCTGGATCGGCGCCTGCCGAGGCCGGCCCCACGACCAACTGGCCATCGCGATAGTCGATGATCGATCCGCCGCCGGCGGCGACCGTATGCACTTCCAACATCGACAAGCCCAATCGCAAGCCCGCCACCTCGCGCCAATTGCGCGCCGCGTGCCGATCGCGAATGACACAGACATCGGTGCTGGTACCGCCCATGTCAAAGCCAATCAGTGCGCTGCCAGCGCTGCCCTCGGCGGCATCCCTCGCCAGTTGGAGGCAGGCGGTCACGCCACCGGCTGGGCCAGACAGCACCGCCGCTGCGCCGCTGA
Source organism: Lysobacterales bacterium (assembly GCA_036722245.1). GTDB lineage: Bacteria > Pseudomonadota > Gammaproteobacteria > Xanthomonadales > SZUA-5 > JAWLAT01. The sequence goes on along the minus strand of DAIMJK010000202.1, from coordinate 3,094 downwards.
GTCTCCGCGCCGGCACCAGCACACCGTCACTGCGCATCAGTAGTAACCGACCTGGGCCCAGCGCATCTTCCAGCCGCGTCAGGTAACGCTGCAGCAGCGGACTCAAATAGGCGTCGATCAGCGCGGTATGGGAGCGGTCCAGATAGCGCGCGGCGCTGCTGATCTGATGGCCCGTCACGACCTGCTCGAAACCGCACTCGCGGGCCACTCGGGCGATCGCCAGCTCATGTCCTGCGTCGACCCAAGCATGCATCAGACTGACCGCGATGGCCTCGATACCGGCGGACTTCCAGTCAAGCAGACAAGCCCGAACGCTGGCCAGATCCAGCGGCTGCAACAGCTCGCCGCCGGCGGCTATCCGCCCCGGCACTTCGGCAACCGCCGCATACAGAGGGGACGGTCGCTGCTGGTCAAGCCGGAACAGCTCAGCTCGGCTCTGATCGTCGATCAGCAGCAGGTCGGCAAAACCGGCGCTGAGCAGCATGCCGACCCGCGCGCCGCGACGTTCAAGCAATGCATTGGTCGCCACCGTGGTACCCAAGCGCACGCTGTCGATCGGCGCCTCGCTAAGGCTGCGCTCCGAAGGCCAGTCCAGCAGCCGGCGCACGCCTTCCAGTACCGCATCCTCATACTGCCCGGGCGCCTGGCTCAGCAGCTTGATGCGTCTGACCTGACCATCCGGCGCGGCGGCCAGCACGTCGGTGAAGGTGCCGCCGCGATCAATCGCAAAGCGCCAGCCGGGCTTTTGCATTCGCGCGCTCGTCAAGAAGCAATGTCGGAAGACCAGTTCAACACAAAGGACACAAAGGACACAAAGGACACAAAGGAGGAGCCTTGATTGGGTGCGATTCAAACGGATGCAGTCGAGGCTCCGCTGCCAGCAGAGTCGGGAGTCCGCATCGGCTAGAGGTTCGCGCGCTGTTGCTTGTCGCACCTTGCCTGCTGGCGGCGTTCAAGTCGATCGAACTTTCTGGCCGCCGCGCTTTGTTTTGGCTTTCGCTTGTCGCGCTGGCCTTCGCCCTTGCCCTTACTCCCGACTCCCAACTCCCGACTCCCGACTCCCGACTTCAGATCACTGATCCCCATTGCGGCATCAGTTTGAATCGCATCCAGTACGACATGAAACACAAAACTGACACCCCGGTCGCGCACAATAGGGCTTGCCCTTGATCTCCAGCAGGATACCGAATGCCTATTCGCCAGCCCGCCTCACCCTTCACCGAGTCACCCGATGCCGACAGCGGCGATACCAGCTGCAATAAAAGTGGCAATCCGGACTTTGGCCAGGTGCTGCGTTCGGCTCGACGGCGCGGCCTGCTCGGCGGTGGTCTGGCAGCGCTGCTGCTCGGCGGTACGGGTCTGCCGCTGAGCGGCTGCAGCACGACCCGAGGCAAGCCGATCGCTGCGACCGGCGGTCTGCTCGGCTTCCAGCCGGTACCGTTGGGCACGGCCGACACCGTGCTCGTGCCTCCTGGCTACAAGGTCCAGGTGTTGCTGCCCTGGGGCGAGCCGATGTGTGGCAGCTATCCCGCGTTCGACTCGCTGCGGGCGAGCAACAGCGCCGCCCAGCAGGCCGAGCAGATGGGCATGCACCATGACGGCATGCACTACTTCCCGACGCTGGACCGCACCGGCCAGCCGCGCTCGGATGATGGTTTGCTGGTGATCAATCACGAGTACGTCAGCGGCCTGTTCCTGCATCCCGATGGCGCCACGATCGGCCCGCAGCGTGTGGCCGAGGAAGTACTGAAGGAAATCAACGCACACGGCGTCAGCGTCAGTCACATCCGCCGGGACGGGGCCGGCCAGTGGCAGTTGGTCCGGGATGAACGCAATCGACGGATCACCGCGGCCACGCCGATGACCATCGCAGGCCCGGCGCGCGGCCACGCTCTGCTCCGTACCGCCTGGAGCCCGGACGGCACGGCTGCCCGTGGAACGATGAACAACTGCTCGCACGGCGTCACTCCCTGGGGTACCTACCTGGCGTGCGAGGAGAACTGGATGGACTACTTCGCCAACGCGGACGCCGAGCCACCGCGTGAGCAACTGCGCTACGGCGTGCGCGCAAAGCCCGGCAGACTGGGCTGGTACAGCGCCTCGGGTTGGCATACCGTCGCCGCTGCGGACGATCCCGATGCGCTGTATCGCCGCTTCAATGTGGCCGTCCAGGCCGATCGACCCGAAGCGGATTTCCGCAACGAATTCAACAGCTACGGCTGGATCGTCGAGATTGATCCGCAGGACCCGGCCAGCGTCCCGGTCAAGCGCACCGCGTTGGGTCGTTTCGCCCACGAGGGAATTGTGTTTCAACCGGCCCGCGAAGGGCAGCCGCTGATCGGCTATTCCGGGGATGATGCGATCTTCGAATACGTCTACAAGTACGTCAGCCGTCAGCCTTATCAGGCCGCCAGCGCCGGTGGCCATCTGCTCGATGACGGCACCCTCTATGTGGCCCGCTTCGATGCCGATGGCCGCGGTCGCTGGCTGCCGCTGGTGCACGGTCGCAATGGTCTGACCGCCGCCAACGGCTTCCGCGACCAGGGCGAAGTGCTGATTCACGCCCGCCTGGCCGCCGATCTGGTCGGCGCCACACCGATGGACCGGCCGGAGTGGGGCGCGGTCGATCCGCGCAACGGTGAGGTCTACTTCACGCTGACCAACAACACCGAGCGCACTGCCGATCGCACCGATGCAGCCAATCCGCTCGGACCCAATCCGCATGGCCACATCATCCGCTGGCGCGAGGATGCGACGGCGCCGACGAGCAGCGCGGACCCGGCCATCGAGGGTTTCAGCTGGGACATCTACGCCTACGCTGGCGACGAGCAAAGCGGCTCGGTCGCAGGCAAATCGCTGGATGCGAGCAATGTCTTCGCTGCGCCGGACGGCCTGTGGTTCGATGCCGACGGCCGCTTGTGGATCCAGACCGATGTCTCGACCAAGAGCTCGTCTGACGGCACCCGTGCGGTCTTCGGCAACAACCAGATGCTCTGCGCCGACACCAGCACCGGCGAGTTGCGTCGCTTCCTGGTCGGCCCGGTCGGCCAGGAAATCACCGGCGTGGTCGGCACACCGGACCGCCGCACCCTGT
>DAIMJK010000201.1:0-7013 GCA_036722245.1 Lysobacterales bacterium | reverse complement strand
GCGCCAGGCACTGGACCGGGCCGCCCGCCAACTCGGCGGCGGCAGCGGCAATCCGCGCGATCCGCATCTGCAGACCCGCATCCGCGGCGAGATCCGGCTGATTCCACTGCGCGAAGTTCATTATCTGCTCGCCGACGCCAAGTACGTCGAGGTCCACACCGCCCAGCAGACCGCCTTGATCGAGGATTCGCTGGTTTCGCTGGAGGAGCGCTTCCCCGACCACTTCCTGCGCGTCCACCGCAACTGCCTGGTCGCAATCGCCGAACTGGCCGGGCTGCGGCGCAACAAGCACGGCGTCCACGCCTGTCTGCGCAGCGGCGTGGAACTGGAAATCAGCCGCCGCAATCTGGCTCACGTGCGCAGGGTGTTGCGGGAAGTTTGACCAGAGCAGGCCACTGCAACTGCCCGGGTGCGATTCAAGCTGGTGTTTTGAGGAACCTGCAATGGACTGAGGGTCCAGGGCTCAGTCCGGAGCCAACCTGAGTACGGAATTTTTCGGGCTGCCATCGTGTTTTTACTGGCCTGAAGTCGGCTCTTGACCTTGCTGGGCCCTGAGCCCTTTGCCCTGGGCCCTGCCACCACTAGACCCTCCGAAACATTAGCTTGAATCGCACCCGCAACTGCCCTGAATCCTTGACCCCTTTCTCGCCCCACTGCTATAAAATCGGGCTGGGCAGCGGTCTTGCCCAAGGCTCATGCAACGTACCGGCCCGACTCTCAAAGGATTCTCTACATGCGCGCGCGATCGATCGCTGGCTTGCTGGCCCTGTTTACCGCCTCGACCGTCATGGCGGCTGATGGCGTTGCCTCGTTTCCGCCCGGTGACGCGCAGGCCGGTGCGACCAAAGCGGCCGTGTGCGGTGCCTGTCATGGCATGGACGGCAACAGCACCGATCCCCAGTATCCCAAGCTGGCCGGGCAGCACGCGGCCTACACCGCCCGCCATCTGGCGCTGTACAAGTCCGGTGAACGCGAGAACGCGATCATGGCCGGCTTTGCGGCGGTCCTCAGCGAGGAGGACATGCTTGATCTGGGCGCACATTACGCAAGCCTGACGATAACGCCCGGAATTGCCGACGAAAGCATGGTCGCGGTTGGTGAACGGCTTTATCGCGGTGGTGATGGCAATCGCGAGTTGCCGGCCTGCATCGCTTGTCATGGCCCGGCTGGCGAGGGCAATCCACTGGTACCTTATCCGGTCATCGCCGGTCAGCATGCGGCCTACACTGCCGACATGCTGCGGCGCTATCGCGCTGGCGCAGTCTATGGCGATGCTCAAGGCAGTATGGTCGCAATGGCCCAGGTTGCGGCCGAACTCAGCGACACGGAAATTGAAGCTCTCGCTTCTTACCTGGAGGGATTGCACCGCCGCTGATCGGGCTCGTGTCCGGCTTGCCGTTCGTTTCGTCCCGAGTCGGCCACCAGTTGACCGAAAAGCGGTCCTGAGCGCTTGTATTGGCGGCGCCATGGGGGCACCTTCGGCTCAGTCTTCAACGCATCTTCAGGAGCGCCGTGTCACTCTGCGGCCGGTTGCGAGATCACCTTGGAACGGGAGTCAGGTTAATGCGTCATATCATTTTGGGTCTGGTTGCGCTGTTGTGGGTTCCGCTGGCCTGTGCGCAGGGCGTGCAGTCGCAGTGGGAGGAAGGCAAGCACTATTTCCGCGTCAATCCGCCGCAGACGCCGGTCACCGGCGACAAGGTCGAAGTACTGGAAGTGTTCTCCTATGCGTGCATCCATTGCGCCAATTTCGAGCCGCAACTGGCCAACTGGAAGCAAACGCGCAAGCCGGACAATGTCGAGGTGCTGTACATGCCGGCGGCGTGGAACCCGACTTATGAGTTCTATGCGCGCGCCTTCTATACCGCCGAGACGCTGAAGGTGCTCGAAGCCAGCCATATGGATCTGTTCAATGCGCTGCACGTGGATCGTCAGCAGATCCGCAGCCTGGACGACCTGGCTGCCTTCTACGAGAAGTACGGCGTCAAGCCCGAGACCTTCAAGCAAACCGCCGGCTCCTTTGCGGTGGAAACGAAACTGAAGCGGGCCATGGCGCTGGTGCCGCGCTATGGCGTGCGCGGCACGCCGGCGGTGATCGTCGATGGCAAGTATCGTTTTGACACAGCCAGTTCTGGCGGCACCGAGCAGACGGCTTTCGCACTGATGGATTACCTCGTGGCGCGTGCCACCGAGGAGCGTCAGGCGATGGCGAGTGCTGAAGCACCCGCTCCCTGAGGTCGGCGCCCCGATCGGGGTCGCCGCAGAGGCGACCCCGACTCGGCGGCTGCGGATCCTCAGCTTCAATATTCAGGCAGGCAATGCCACTCGCCGCTATCGCGACTATGTGACTCACAGCTGGAAGCATGTCTGGCCTGATTCGGGCAAGCAGCGCAATCTGGCCGCGTTGGTGCCCTGGCTGGAGGACTATGACCTGGTTGGCCTGCAGGAAGCCGACGGCGGCAGTCTGCGCAGCGGTTTTCTCAACCAGGCGCGCTATCTGGCCGAGACCGCAGCCTTCCCGTTCTGGACCCAGCAGGGCAACCGACGGGTCGGGCCGATCGCACACAGCACCAACTGTCTGCTCAGCCGTCTGCCGATCGGTGATGCCGAGGATCACCCCCTGCCCGGGCGCATCCGCGGCCGTGGCGCACTGCTGGCCCGCGTCGGTGAAGGGGAACACAGTCTGGCGGTGATCATCGCCCATCTGTCGCTCGGGCCCAAGTCGCGCAAGCCACAGTGGGATCTGATCTCCGAACTGGTCGATGACGCCGGCAAGGTGGTCCTGATGGGAGACTTCAATTGCGCGCCGGAAGACCGCGACTTCGCCGCCTTTCGCGAACGTACCGGTCTGCGTCACGCCGATGGTTGCGCGCCACCGACCTTTCCCTCCTGGCGTCCGCGACGGGCCATCGATCACGTGCTGGTCAGCGAGGATTTGCAGGTCGACGACTGCCGTGCGCTACCCTTGACGTTGTCCGATCATCTGCCAGTCGCCGTGACGGTAAGCATTTGAGTTGCGCGCTGCGGACGCATTGGCCTGCTGCCCATGAGGTGAACCATGCGAGCCCTGGTCCTGTCATCGCTGCTTTTCCTGTCTGGTCTGGCCGGCGCATCGATTCCCGAACCTGCCGAGGTCATGGAGGTTCCCGCGGAATTGCGTTTGATGCTCGAGGACAAGGTGCTCAAGCAGGCGCGTTACCCGAAGGACCGGCTGGACAGACTGGTCGACTTCATGTTCAAACCCGGTGGGATGGAGCTGCAATACGACGACATCACCCGCACCGTCGAACAGACCTACATCGATCGCAAGGGCAACTGCCTGGCCTTCACCCAGTTGTTCATTGCGCTGGCACGGCTGTCCGGGCTGGACGCCGAAATGCAGGAAAGTGAGGACGTGCTGATTTCCTTCAGCGACAGCGACACACTCGTCTACACCGGCCATGTCAGTGCCAGCGTCACGATCAACCGGCGCAAGCACGAGGTGCAGTTCGACCCGAACAACCCGATCGTCAAGGGCAGCACCGAAGTGGTCTCGCGCGAACGCAGCGTGGCCCATTACTACAACAATCGCGGCGCCGAACTGATGGAATCGGGTGACCGTGAGTTGGCGGACCAGCACTTCGCACGTGCCCTGGCGTTGGCGCCCGAGTTGGTTTCGGCCCACAACAATCGCGGCGTTCTGCAACTGCGGATGGGCCGACCGACCGAGGCCGAAGCGCATTTTCTTGCCGCCCTGCAGCACGATCCGAAGCGGATCTCGGTCCTTGCCAACCTGATCAGCCTGTATCGCAGCCAGGGCCAGTCCGACAAACTGGAGGCATACAGCCGACGCCTGGCCGAGGCCGAGCAGGCCAATCCCTACTACCACTTCATGCTGGGCTTGCGACGAGAAGCCGAACAGGACTGCAGACAGGCGATCGAGCACTATGAGGCGGCCGCCAAGCTCGATCGATTGCAACCGCTGTACCGACTGGGCCTGGCGCGCTGCCATGCCGCGCTGGGCAACCACGCAGTGGCCGCCCGACAAGCCAAGCGGGCCGAGACGCTGAGCAACCGAAAGCTCTCGACCAGCCACGCCATCAACATGCTCCGCGGCGCACGTCAATAGTCCGCCGTCCCGAAGCGGGCACCAAAGCGGCTTGGCCCCAAGCTACAGTAGTGGCCAATCTTGCCAGCGGGGGTTGCCGGTGCCGCAGTTGAAGGTCAATGGTGTCGATCTGCACTACGAGTTGCGTGGCAGCGGCCCGCCAATCGTGTTCGCACACGGCTTGCTGTGGGACCGGCGCATGTGGACCGCCCAGGTGGATGCCTTTGCCGGGCGCTTTCGCTGCCTGAGCTACGACCATCGCGGCCAGGGGCAGTCCGGTGGCGCCGGCCCGGGCTGCGATCTGGACACGCTTTGCAGCGACATAGCCGCGCTGATCGAGGCGCTGGAGCTGCCACCGGTGCACTTCGCAGGCTTGAGCATGGGTGGCTTCGTTGGCTTGCGGTTGGCGGCACGACGGCCGGAGCTGGTCGCCTCGCTGAGCCTGCTTGGCAGCGGCGCCGGAGCCGAGCCGGCCGATCGGCGGCGCCGCTACCGGCACCTGCTGTGGGCGCTGACATTGCTCGGCGCCCGACCATTGGTTTCGCGCATCCTGCCGCTGATGTTCGGGCGCAGTACCCTGGCCGACCCGGCCCGGGCCGCCCAGCTGCAGGCCTGGCGGAGCCAGGTTGCACTTCTGCCGCGCAGGGTCCGACACGCGGTGCGCGGCGTGATCGAACGCGAGAGTGTGTTGGGCGAGCTCTCCAGAATCCGTTGCCCTACGCTGATCCTGGTTGGCGAAGAGGACATCACGACGCCGCCAGAGGCTTCAGTGCAGATGGCCGAGCGTATCCCGGACGCGCGCCTGATCCGGCTGCCGCGCGTCGGCCACATGAGCAATCTGGAAGCACCCAGTCAGGTCAATGCCACGCTGGATGCATTCTGGAGCACTGTCACGCCGGATGCGAGTCCGCGAAATCCTGTGATTGACGGGTCCGCATGAAGCCGAGGGCCCAGGGCTCAGGGCCCAACAAGCTCAACAGCCGACTTGAGGCCAGCCTGAACGCCATGGCTGCGCGAAAACTCCCACACTCGCCTCAAGCTGGCTCTGGACTGGGCCCTGAGCCCTGAGCCCTGGGCCCTCAAGGCCTTTGCAAGTTCCTCAAAACATCAGTTTGAATCGCACCCGCATCATGCAGTGTGCAAGCCCGTCTCTGCTACTTGTGGCAAGCTCGCCGGGCAACCAGAATTTGCGGGAGACCGCGGGAGTCCGGCATGCGAACAGGCGATCGGTCAGGTGCACTGGTAGGGAAGCCGTGGCCGTTTCTGCTGCTCGCAACAATGCTGGTCGGCTGCGCTGAGCGAACGCGACCGGACCAGATCACGCTGCCGCCGGTGGAGCCGCGCAGCGCGCCGCCCATGTCCGCAATGGACGCATCGGGCCAGTTGCCGGAGGATCTGGCCGATTGGCGCGACAGTGAACACACACCGGTCCTGCCCGCCGAACGCTTGCTCGATCCGCAGTGGCTTGATGGCCCCCTGCACAATCTGGACCGGCGGGTGCCGGTCAGCGGTGGTCTGGGGGTATTCACGGCCGAGACGCGGTTCGGCGAAATGCAGGCCGAAAGCCGCGAGCTGCTGGAGATCCGCCTTGCCGAATTGGTTGCCATCGAGAAGCTGGCGGAGCAATCGCGCTTCCGGACCTTCGTCGACGCAACCGGCGAGGCGGCCTCGCGGACCGGGCAGGCAGTGGTCAACGTCGTCACTGATCCGGTCGGGACGGCGCAGGGATTGCCGAGTGGGGTGGCCCGGTTTTTCCGGCAGGGCTACCGCAGTTTGCGCCGGACCACGCTGGACGCTGCCGATGCCGCCCGCCTCGAGCGCAACGGCGACCAGCAGAGCGATGACGACGCGGTCACTGAGGATGACGAAACGGCGGTGGCCGGCGAGGCCAGCCAGTCGTCGGCCGAACGTGCTGCCCTGAGGCTGATCGGCTACCAGTCGGCGCGTCGCGACTTGGCCCGTCGCCTCGATGTCGACCCGCACACCACCAATCCCTTGCTCAGCGCGCAGCTGGACGAACTGGCGTGGTCGGGGCTGGCCGGGCGTGCCGGCTTCAGCGTAGCTCTGGGCACGACCGGCGCGCTGGCCGAGGTGGCCTCAGTGACCGGCCGACTGAATCGGCTGGTCTGGGAGCTCACGCCGATGCAGATTCGCGACCACAACGAGCGGGTGCTCAGTGAGGCCGGTTTCAGTGGCTTGGAAGCCCGTGCCTTCTTGCGCAACGGGGCCTTCCATCCCAGCTTGCAGTTGGACTTCTGCGCCGCGATCAGTGAACTGGCTCAGGTCGACGGACGCTGGGCACTGATCGAATTGGCAACCGAGACGCAAGACGAGGTGGAGGCCAGGTTCCTGGTCAACTTCCTCCACATGCTGCTGCAGTATCAGCGCGACACGGGCGCCGTCGTGACGGCTATCGAAACCGGCGCGGAGATGCTGTGGGCCCGCACGAGCGCGGACGGGGTGGTGCTGCTGGCACCGGTGGACTACCTGTCCGCCACGCCGTGGCTGGAAAAACTGGTGGCCGATTCGGAATGGCGATCCCAGGCCGCGCAGCAACCCAGAATGCGAGTGGCCGGCCTGGTATCCCCCACAGCGATGACGCTGCTGCAGCGCAACGGCTGGGCGATTGACGCGGGGGTGGGGTTGGGGCGGCCGGATAGGGACTGAAGGGCGGAAGAGTTCCTGCGTGATGGTCGAGCGGGTGGCGCTTTCCATCCGCTGCACGCGAGCCGCGGCTCTGGTGCGCTTGAACTGGCTCTTGCCCCAAAACCTGAATCCTGAAGCGGCTCCTATTCCGAATCCCCCCGCTGCAACTCCACCCTCAGCGCATCCAGGACCTGTCGGCCTTCGTCGTCGGTCAGCGCAGCACCTTGCTCGTTGGAAAGTACAAACACGTCCTCGACCCGCTCGCCGAAGGTGGCGATGC
>DAIMJK010000200.1:0-7024 GCA_036722245.1 Lysobacterales bacterium | reverse complement strand
CGCGCGTCGGCAACCAGACCGGAGGCAGGGTCTTTCTGTTCCTCTACACCGACGACTTCCAACGCGATTACCAGTCCTACCGGGCCAAGGGCGTCCACTTCGTCCGCGAGCCCAAGGTCGAGGACTACGGCACGGTCGCCGTCTTCGCCGATCCCTACGGCAACCTGTGGGACCTGCTGGAACCCGCCGCTTGAAGCACGCACCGCCCGGCTACGACTGCCCCTTCTGCCGCATTGCCCAGATGCTGCCATCGCCGCCTCCGGAAGCCGCCGTCGTGCTGATCGAACCCGAAGTGTTCGCCTCAATACCGCTGCACCACTACGCGGGCATCATGGGCAACTGCCTGATTGTGCCGCGCAGCCACTACGAGAACGTGCTCGACATTCCAGACAACCTCGGCACCGACTTCTTCCGCGCAACCCGACGGCTGGCCCAGGCCATGCGACGCGCCCTCGGCTGCGAAGGCATTTCCACTCGCCAGCACAACGGGCCAGCCGGCGACCAGGACGTATGGCATTTTCATTTGCATGTATTCCCGCGTCGCGCGAACGATGGCCTGTACGGCGGTCCAAAGGTGCGTTATACGACTGAGGAGCGGCTTGAGCTGGCGGCGAGGCTGCGGGTAGCGCTGGCCTAGCGACCGTCGGCGTTCCTCGCCACAGCCCCTTGCTGCATGCGTGATCGGTCGCCAAGGGCCACAGTCAGACCAGCGCACTCCACGGATCTTCGTTTGGGAAGAGCGGAAGAGCGCTGGAGTGCCGCGGTCGCTTAGGCTCCCTGCGATGACGAGGGTTCATGGCCCTGTGAATGTTCGGGCCGATAAAGGGGACTCGCAAAGGACGAGCGTTCAAGGGCCGAGAGGAACGGCCCACTGGAACTGCTCTAGAGCGCTTCAGCCCCGCGCGCAATCGCCACCACGCCGGTGCGGCTGTACTCGACCATGCCGAGCGGAATCATCAGCTCGACGAAGGCGTCGATCTTCTCCGAGGTGCCGGTCAGTTCGAACACGAAGCTGGTGTGGGTGATGTCGATCACGCGGGCGCGGAAGACTTCGGACAGGCGCAGCGCCTCGGCGCGGCGGTCGCCTTCGCCGGCGACCTTGACCAGCGCCATCTCGCGCTCGACGCCAGGCTTTTCGCGACCCAGGTCGACGACCCGATGAACCGGCACCAGCCGGCCGATCTGAGCCATGATCTGAACGATCACTTCGTCGGTGCCGGAGGTGACGATGGTGATCCGCGAGGTGTGCTTCTGGTGGTCGGTCTCGGCCACGGTGAGCGACTCGATGTTATAGCCGCGACCGGAGAACAGACTCACTACCCGCGCCAGCGCGCCAACCTCGTTGTCCACGGTCACCGAAAGCGTCGCCTTGCGCACCCGATCCTGCTGATCGACGAGGAAGTAGGCGGAGGCGGGTTGGGGTTGCGTCATCGTTGGGGTCTCTACAGTCTTGGTGGCTGGGGTACGAAACGGAAACTGAGGGCCCAGGGCATAGGGCCCAGGGCCCAGTAGAGCGGCACTACGAACTGGGCCCTGGGCCCTGAGTCCTGGGCCCTCAAACCAGCATTTTCCCCGCCTCCGACACCTCGGCTGCATCGGCGGCGTCGGGCAGGATCATTTCGTCGTGGGCGGCGCCGGAAGGGATCATCGGGTAGCAGTTCTCGAGCTTTTCGACCACGCAGTCGAACAGCACCGGGCCGGGGTGGTCGATCATATCCATGATTGCGCGATCCAGTTCGGCCGGGGTGCGGGCGCGGATGCCCTTGGCGCCGTAGGCCTCGGCCAGCTTGACGAAGTCCGGCAGTGCTTCGGAATAGGAGTGCGAGTAGCGGCTGCCGTGGAGCAGTTGCTGCCACTGCCGCACCATGCCCATGTATTCGTTGTTGAGGATGAAGATCTTGATCGGCAGCCGGTACTGCACCGCCGTGGAGATCTCCTGCATCGTCATCTGCACGCTGGCCTCGCCGGCGATGTCGATCACCAGCGCGGTCGGATGGGCGACTTGCACGCCGACCGCGGCCGGAATGCCGTAGCCCATCGTGCCCAGGCCACCGGAAGTCATCCAGCGGTTCGGCTGCTGAAAGTGATAGTGCTGGGCCGCCCACATCTGGTGCTGGCCGACTTCGGTGGTGATGTAGGTGTTGCGCTCGCGGGTCAGCTGGTACAGCCGCTCGACCGCATATTGCGGCTTGATCGTGGTCTCGCCACGCTTGTAATTCAGACACTTGCGTGCGCGCCAGGCGTCGATCTGGGCCCACCAGGTGGTCGCCGCGGCGATATCTGGCCGGTACTTGCGTTCGCGCCACAGGCCCAGCATCGCGCGCAGCACCTCGGCGCAATCACCGACGATCGGCACGTCGACGCGGACGTTCTTGTTGATCGAGGACGGGTCGATGTCGACATGGATCTTCTTCGATCCCGGCGAGAAGGCGTCCAGCCGGCCGGTGACGCGGTCGTCGAAGCGCGCGCCGACTGCGACCATCACATCGCAGCGGTTCATCGCCAGATTCGCTTCATAGGTCCCGTGCATGCCGAGCATGCCCAGCCACTGGCGGTCATGCGCTGGATAGGCACCCAGACCCATCAGGGTGGAAGTGATCGGGTGGCCGGTCAGGCGGACCAGCTCGCGCAGCAACTCGGAGGCTTCCGGGCCGGCGTTGATAACGCCGCCGCCGGTATAGAAAACCGGCCGCTTGGCCTGCGCCAGCAATTCCACCGCCTGCTCGATCCGCGCCGGATCGCCCTGGGTCTGCGGCCGGTAGGTGCGGTGCAGGATGTTCGACGGCTCGCTGTAGGGACCGCGGCGGAACTGCACGTCCTTCGGGATATCCACCACCACCGGGCCGGGTCGGCCGGTGCGGGCAATGTAGAAGGCGTCGTGCAAGGTGCGCGCCAGATCGTCGATGTTCTTGACCAGGAAGTTGTGCTTGGTGCAGGCGCGGGTGATGCCGACGGTGTCGCATTCCTGGAAGGCGTCCGAGCCGATCAGATGGGTCGGCACCTGGCCGGTGATGCAGACCAGCGGAATGGAGTCCATCATTGCATCGGCCAGCCCAGTCACCGCATTGGTGGCACCGGGGCCTGAGGTGACCAGCAGCACGCCGACCTTGCCGGTGGAGCGGGCGTAACCTTCGGCCGCGTGCGCGGCGCCTTGTTCATGCCGGACCAGGAAATGCTCGACCGTGTCCTGCTTGAACAGCGCATCGTAGATCGGCAGCACCGCGCCGCCCGGATAGCCAAAGATGTGGCGGACGCCCTGATCGGCCAGCGCCTTCACCACGATCTCCGCGCCGGTCATTTCGGTCGCCTGCTCTGCTTGCTCGTTCTCGGCCATCGCTGTCCATTCCTGCATCGTCGGGAGTGCCACAAGCGGGCGTTTTGCTGCGCTGCGGCATAGACTCTATGGAATCGCGGATTTCAGTGGAGTTGTCAACCTTTTTTTAGCAGTTCCAGTGGCCAGTTCCAGTTCCAGTTCCAGTGAAGAGCCAAGGACAACCCGCGGCGTTGCCCCTGTCGGCGTTCCAACTGCCGCTTCCGCCCGGCTCGCCTTGCTCTTGCTCTCAACTCCCAACTCCCGACTCCCAGCTCGCTGCAACTCGCTCCCGCTCACCCGCGCTTGTCATCAGATCGGCGATCCTCCGGTCCTGATGGGCAATCGGCGAGCTGCCATGCAACGGGAGCATCCATGGTCAGGTTCTGGTTCTTGCTGTTGGGAGTGGTCATGAGCGTCAATCTGCAAGCGAGCGAATCAGGTCTCAAGCCGCGCGAAGGCGAGGCGGTGCTGGTGCTGGGCGGCGGTTGCTTCTGGTGTCTGGAAGCGGTCTACGAGGAGCTGCGCGGCGTGCGCGAGGCAGTCTCAGGCTACGCTGGCGGACACGTCGACAACCCCAGCTACAAGCAGGTCATCCGTGGTGATACAGGCCACGCCGAGGTGGTTGCGGTCTACTACGACCCGCAGGTGCTCGATCTGGCCAAGTTGCTGGACGTGTTCTACGCCATCCACGACCCAACCACGCCAAACCGCCAAGGCAACGATATCGGGCCGCAGTACCGCTCGATTGCCTTCCATGCCAGTGAGGCCGAGAAGGCTGCCATCGACGCCGCGATCGAGCGGGCCAAAGATCGCTGGCCGGGCAGGATCGTCACGCAAGTCGAGCCGCTGCAGCGCTTCTTTGTCGCCGAGGACTACCACCAGCAGTACTTTGAACTGAATGCCTCGCAACCCTATTGCAGCCTGGTCATCGCGCCGAAGATCGCCAAGTTCCGGAAGGAGTTTGGCGCGCTGCGGAAGTAAGGCTGACTGCGGACAAGGGTCGTTTCGGGTTTTCGGTCATACCTGACAGCGCGAACAAAAATACAGCCGGCGGCCGCCGACTTCTTCGCGGGCGATCGGGCTGGCGCAGCGGTGGCAGGGCAGGCCTGCACGTTCGAATACCCAGAAGCGGTGGTGATCCCGCCGCTTCGGTCCATCAGCATACAGCTCGGTTGGGCCCCCCTGCTTTCGCTCGCGCCGGATGCGGGCGCTGATCGGCAGGTCCAGGGTCACGCCGCTGCGCTGGTAGGCGCGCTGAACCGTGTCGACGGTCTGGCTGGCCAGTCGCGCACGTTCCTCGGCATCCAGAAGGCCAAGGCGCCGCTCCGGCCGCAGGCCAGCCCGGTACAGAATCTCGCTGCGCAGGTAATTGCCGATCCCGGCGATGAAGGACTGGTCCAGCAGCAGGTCGCCGAGGGAGCGTCGTGCGAAGCGCTTGCTCGCCAGCTGCCGCGCAATCCGCGCCGTGCCTACACCCGCCCGCAACGGATCCGGACCGAGCCGCGCAATGTAGGGAAGTGCTTCGATCTCGTCGTCCGGCCACACGCTGATGTCCGAGGCGCTGTACAGCAATGCCTGCTGAGACTCGGTGCGAATCGCCAGCCGCAGGCTGCGACGGGTTGACGGTTCACGGCCGGCGCGGACGATCTTCCAGACCCCGTACAGCTGGTTGTGACTGTAGATCGTCAGCCCGCAGGCAAAGCGCGTCAGCAAGGCCTTGCTGCGTGGCTCGACCGAGATCACGCGCGAGGAGCCGAGCTGCGCCTGATGGTGCTGCAGCTGCGGAAAGGCAAATTCGACTGCGGTCAGCGGCTCACCGACGATGGCCCGGGCGATGCGATCGGCGGCGCGGCGAATCTCGGGACCTTCAGGCATGCCGGCTGGCTTCGTCTCTGCAAGGCGGGCGAGTGTTCCACCCGCAACTTGCAGCGGCGGTGAAGATGCGGCGCTTCGTTCAAGGACGGGGAAGCGCTCTTCAACACAAAGGAAGAGCGTTCTTGATGAGTCGAGGTGCAGTCCGAAGCGCCCTTGGAGCCGCAGTACCAAACGCGGCCTTCAAGCTACAGCTCGTTGCTCTGCTTCACTTTGTGACCTTCGTGTCCTCCGTGTCCTTCGTGTTGAAGGCTCTTCAGCTCGGCATCAGCTCACCAGCGCCGCCACATCCAGCGCGGCGCACAGGCGCTCGGCCGTCTGCTCCAGCTCAGCGGGCGGATACGGCTGGCGGGGCAGGCCGAAGGTAGGCGCGGCCCCGGCCGGGTCGCCAGGAGCGCGGCCGATGACGTGCCAGTGCTGCTGCGCAACGATGTTGCCGAGGCTGGCAATGTTGATCTTGGTCACACCGGGCAGGCTGACGATCGCCTTGGCCAGCTGGGCCACGACCTGCATCGTGTGCAACTGCTCGGCAGTGCCGAGATCGTGAAACTCGATCTGCTCGCAGCGCGGCACCCACAGGCACCACGGCCAGCGTGCCTCGTCGCGCAGCAGCAGCCAACCGGCGGTGCCTTGGCCCAGCGCGATGCATTCGGCGGCCAGACGCGGGTCGAGCTCGATGCTCATGGCGGCGGGCGGCGGGGGCCGCTCACGCGCGCATCAGGGTGGACTTGCCGAACAGGCTCTCGACCAGATCGACCGCCAGCTCGGCGCTGCGGTTGTGCTGGTCAAAGGCCGGGTTGAGTTCGACGATGTCGAGCGAGCCCATGCAGCCGGTATCGGCGATCATTTCCATGCACAGCTGCGCCTCGCGATAGTTGGGCCCACCCGGCACGGTGGTACCGACCCCAGGCGCGATCTCCGGGTCGAGGAAGTCGATGTCGAAGCTGACATGCAGATGGGTGTCGGCGTCGACGTCGGCCAGCGCTTCGGTCATGACCCGGCGCATGCCCATCTCATCGACGTAGCGCATGTCGTAGATGTCCAGCCCCGCTTCCTGCACCAATCGTTTTTCGCCCGGATCGACGCTGCGGATGCCGATCTGACGGATCTGCGCCGCTTGCAGGGCGGGCCCTGGCCCATCGATCTGGACCAACTCGGCCGGTCCGTTGCCACACAGACAAGCCACCGGCATGCCGTGCACATTGCCGCTGGGAGTAATGGTGGCGGTGTTGAAGTCGGCGTGCGCATCGAGCCAGATCACGATCAGCTTCTTCTTGCCGATCTCCCGGCACCAGCGCGCCACCGCGGCGATCGAGCCGATCGCCAGGCAGTGATCACCACCGAGCAGAATGGGCAGTCGGTCGGCATCGAGCTCGCGCGAGACGGCATCGAACACCAGCCGGTTCCAGGCCACGACCTGGGGCAGGTGACGGTAGCCGTCGGTCGGCGGCTGCCACGGATTGACCGGTCCGAGCAGATTGCCACGATCGATGACCTCCAGCCCACGCCCGGTCAGCGCCTGCGGCAGGCCGGCCACGCGCAGTGCTTCCGGGCCCATCGAGGCGCCGCGGTGTCCTGCGCCGATGTCGGTAGGCGCGCCGATCAGGCTGATCGCGCGGCGGGGCGTAGCGACTTGAGCCAGCATGTGAATTCCTAAAGTGAATATTCAGTAGCCGGCCAGCATAGCGGGGAGATTGGTGCGATGCAAATGCGGCGCGAAGGCGGCCGGGGTCGGATTGGAGCGTTGGCAGCAACGTGGGATTTCAGGGCCCAGGGCCCAGTCCCGAGCCAATGCAAGGCGAGAACGGCACAATGCGGTCGAGGCCGCTTTTGACCCGC
>DAIMJK010000199.1:0-7124 GCA_036722245.1 Lysobacterales bacterium | reverse complement strand
GCCTCGTGTCAGCTCAACCCGATCGGCCAACGGCGAAAGGCGGGCAACCGAGCCGTGGAGCACCGTCTGCATATGTAGTAACGTAACTACCTTGGGATCGACCGGAGAGCGTCATGACCATCACCACGTTGACCAGCCGCGAGCTGAATCAGGACATTGGCCGCGCCAAGCGGGCGGCCAGGCTGGGACCGGTGGTGGTTACCGATCGCGGCAAGCCTGCGCACGTGCTGCTCAGCTTCGAGGAGTATCGACGCCTGACCGCAACCGGCCGGACTCTGGCCGAAGCACTGGCCATGCCGGATGCCGCGGACATCGAGTTCGACCCGCCAAAGCTGCAGATCGAAACACGCGTGCCCAGCTTTGACTGAACGAGCCCGCCAATGTACCTGCTCGATACGAATGTGGTCTCGGAACTTCGCAAGGTAGCGGGCGGGTCCGCCGATGCCGGAGTGATGGCCTGGCAGGCTGGCGTCGACCCGGCGCATTGCTTCATCTCGGCCCTGACGCTGATGGAGATCGAAATCGGGGTGCTCCGGGCTGAACGCCGCGATGCCCGACAAGGCCGTGGCTTGCGGGCCTGGCTGGACGGGTCGGTACGCCCCGAGTTCGCCGGAAGAGTGCTGCCGGTGGACGACGCTGTAGCAATCCGATGTGCTCGTCTGCACGTACCGGATCCGCGCCCTGAACGAGACGCACTGATTGCCGCAACCGCCCTTGAGTACGGCTTGACTGTCGTGACACGCAATGTGGCGGATTTCCAACTCACAAGCGTCGGCCTGCTGAATCCATGGAACTGCTGATGGGTGCATCAGTTTGAATCGCACCGAAGTCGCACGGCGGGATTCAATCCACCGCCCTACCCCTTCGCCCTGTCACTCTCCAGCTTGCCGTCCACCAGGGTCAGCGTGCGGTCGCATTGTTCGGACAGGCGGGAGTCGTGGGTGACCAGCAGGACCGCGCAGCCGAATTCGCGGTTGAACTTGCGGAACAATTCGAAGACTTCGGCGGCGGATTTGCTGTCGAGGTTGCCGGTGGGCTCGTCGGCCAGCAGCAGGGCCGGGCGGGTGACCAGCGCGCGGGCGACGGCCACCCGTTGCTGCTGGCCGCCGGAAAGCTGGTCGGGCTTGCGCTGCTCCAGACCTTCCAGCCCCACTTCGGCGAGCAGGCCGCGGCCACGCGCCAGCTGCTCTGGGCTAGGCTTGCCGCTGGCGACCATCAGCGGAATCAGCACGTTCTCCAGCGCGCTGAAGGCCTGGATCAGATGATGGAACTGGAACACGAAGCCGATCGCGCTGCCGCGCAGTGCGGTGCGGCCTTCGTCGTCCATGTCGCGGGTCGCTTCGCCGAGCAGGTACAGCTCGCCGTCGGTGGGCTTGTCGAGCAGACCAATCAGGTTCAGCAGCGTGCTCTTGCCCGAGCCCGAAGCGCCGACCAGCGCGGCGAAGTCCTGTCGCTGCAATCTGAGGTCCAGCCCGTGCAGCACTTCGACTTCGGTCGGCTTGCCGACGTTGTAGCTCTTCTTCAGCCCTTGCAGCCGCAGCACTTCCTGCGCACCATCGTGCTCAGACATGGCGGATGGCCTCGACCGGGGCGAGCCCGGAGGCGCGCCGCGCCGGGATGGCCGCCGAGACGATGCCGGTCACCGTGGCCAGCACGGAGGCGGCCAGCAGCAACCACGGGTCGACCGGGATATAGAAGAGTTTCGGGCCGAAGGTGTTGAAGGCAGCGACCAGGCCGTAACCGGCCAGCGCGCCGATCAGCGAACCGGCCAGGCCGAACACCGCGCCCTGCAGCAGGAACACCAGCAGCATCTGCCGCCGGCTGGTGCCCATCGCGCGCAGGATACCGATCTCGCGGGTGCGCTGGACCACGCTCACCGACAGCACGCTGGCGATACCGAGCGCCACGCTCAGCGCGACGAAGACGCTGATCATCTGGGTCGACAGGCTCTGCGAGCGCAGCGCGTTCATCAGCTGGGCGTTGGTCTCCATCCAGCTCTCGGCCTTCAGTCCGGTGAGCCGGGCGATTCGCGAGGCCACCGACCGGGCGGCAAAGATGTCGTCCACGGTGACGTCGATGATCGTGGCCGCGCCCGGCAGGTTCAGCAGCGACTGCGCCTGTTTCATGTCCAGATAGACGTAGCGCGCGTCCAGCTCCCGCACGCCGAGCTCGAAGATGCCGGCCACATTCAAGACGCTCTCGCGGCCCTGGCCACCGTCGAGGCGCAGCTTGTCGCCGACGCGCAGACCCAGGTCCGCCGCCAGCTGCTTGCCGATCACGGTATCGCCGGCGCCGATGCGGAATACGCCGGCGATCACGTCGTCCTGGATCGGGATGATCCGCTGGTAGCGCTCGGCATCGATGCCGACCAGCGCGACCGACTCCAGCGCCTCGCCGCGGCGCGCAAACGCCGGCCCTGAGATCACCGGCGAGACGGCAGTGACCTGTGGCAGCGTGTCCAGCACGTCGCGCACCTGCTGCCAGTTGTTGATCGAGCGCAGCCGCTGGGCGCGCTTGTTCTCCAGCAGCAGATGCACGCTGCCGTCGGCGGGGGCGACGATGCGGTTGCTCTCCTCGGTCGGTTCGACCTTGATGTGCGCCTGCGTGCCTAGCGTGCGGTTGATGATGTTGCCCTGCAGGCCGGTGATCAGCGCGGTGAGGAAGACGATCACCGCAACGCCCACCGCGATGCCGACCAGGATCAGCGTGCTTTGGGCCCTGCCCTCGCGCAGGAAGCGGGTGGCGATGGTCCACTCGATCCACATCGGCGTCAGTCGAACCTCGCCGGCAGTTCCTTGCGGGTGGCGGGGTCGGCCGAGGTGGCCGGTAGTGCGGCCTCGCTGACGCGGACCCGATCGCCGTCGTCGAGTTCGGCCCCGGCGTCAGCGAGCACCCAGTCGCCGGCCTGCAAACCTTCGCTGATCTCGGTCATCGCCAGGCCACGCAGACCCAGCGCCACGGAATGCCGCGTGGCGCGGCCGTCGGCGACCAGCCACAGCTCCGCACGATCGCCGTCCAACATGCGCAGCGCATCATTCGGCACCACCACCGCGCTGTCGCGGCGACCGGTCTCGACGTTCACCGACACGGTCATGTCCTGGCGCAGGAAGTCCGGCACCGGAGACACGGTCAGCCGGATGTCGACCGAGCCACGCTGCGGATCGACGCTGGGTGCAATGAAGCTGACTAGGGCCGGGAACGGCCGCGACGGATAGGCGTCGGCGATGCAGACGGCGCTCTGGCCGATCGCCAGCACTTCGAGGTTCTTTTCGTCCAGCGGCACCAGCACCTCGGTGTCGCCGCTGCGAGCAATCTCGAACAGGACGCGACCGGGCTGGACCAGATCGCCCGGCTCGACGTTGCGTGTGAGCACGGTGCCGGCGACCTCGGCGCGGATCGTGGTCTTGGCCAGCTGCGCCTTGGCGGTTTCCAGCCGGGCCTGGGCGGCGGCCTCGGCCGGCTTGCCCGTGGCGAGCGCGCTGGCGGCCAGACGCGCTTGCTCGGCGGCCGTGCGGGCGATGGTCTCGGCCTCGATTGCCTGTTCCATTGCTTCGCGGGCGATGAGCTGGCGCTCGACCAGGTCGCGTCGCCGCGCCGACTCCCGGCTCGCCTGTGTCAGGCGGGCTTCGGCCTCGCGCAGGGCGGCCAGCGCCTGCGGCCGGGTGGACTGCTGCAACTGGGCCAGCGCCGACTCGGCCTCGCGCACGGCGGCATCGAGATCATCGGCGCGCAGCACCGCCAGCACGTCGCCCGGCTGCACTACATCGCCTTCCTCGACCCGCCGTTCGAGGACCACGCCGGTCAACGGGCTGCCGACCTGCGCGCGTGACAACGCTACAACCCGGCCGGTCGCCACCACTGTCTGCACCAGCGGGCGTTCCGTGACCTGGTAACCCTCGTGGACGGGCCCACGCGCCTTTTGCAGCATGAACCAGCCCAGCACCGCCGCGGCAAGCACCAGCAGGACGACGACAACGGGGCGTTTCATCGTGCGCGCTTCATGGACAGGCTCCAACAGACCGGGATACGTCTCCATTATCTGCTTGCATTGAGCGAGGCAACGAACTCATTCAGGGCTGGAAGACGAAAGGGCAGCCCTGGATCAACGATGGATCGTCAACCCGCGCCGCGACCTGGTTGAAGACCGCGGTGAAGCTCACCGGGTTGGCCTCTGGAGCGTACAGCGTCGGCAAGGGCAAGTCTGGATTACCCGGTTGCGACCACCAGCTCTGCACCACAACGTTGTCGAGCCGGCCGCCGCTGCCGCTGTAACAGTCGTGGTAGGCCGGTACCTGGGCCGCGAACTGGGCATCGCTGATGCCGCCATTGGTGAGCAGGATGCCGAAGCGTAGGCCGCGTCCGCGAATCAGTGATTCCACCCGGCGGAATTTCGCCATCGGGTCGGTGGGGTAGTTCAGGATTCCACCGATCGGCGCATCGATGTGGAAGAAGTCCAACGGCAGTTGGCGCTGCCAGGCTTCGTCCAGGGCCCGCTCGATGACCGGCTTGAGATCGAACTGTCCTTGCGGACCCAGGCCGGGCAGGCCGTCGTAACCGTAGATGTTCAGCGACTCGATCCAGCCGAAACGCACCTGCGGGAAGCGCGCGCGCACCGCTTCCATGTAGTTGCCGAGTTCCGTGGCGAAACTCTCCGCGCTGTGGCCACAGTTCGGCGCGGCGCCGCCCGGACACTGCGCTGGTGGCGTGTACACCGGCGGCGTGCCCACAAAGGACCAGACGTTGTCCATCACGACCAGAAACTGCGCAATGCCGGCTTGTTCCGCTCGCTCAAGCGCGGGAATCTCCGCCGCTGCCATCGCCGCGCCGGTGCAAAAGCAAGGTCGCAGCCCGCCGGCTTCGATCACCAGATCCAGCCCAGCAGCATTGACCGTCGACAGCACCGGATCCAGTTGCTGCGGCGTCGCCGCCGTCAACGCGCCCACGTAAAGACCGAAGACATCCGCGCGCGCCTGAGCACTCGGCCAACTGACCGGGGCCACGAAGTACTGCTCATCGCCCGGGCGCAGATTCGGAAACAACCACAGCCGCTGCGGCGGCGGTGCCTCGAATCCATCGGCCCACAAGGGGCTGGCCACCGCGACACTTTCGCAGACCGCCCACAAAGCCAGACCAAGTCCCCATCGCCGTGCAGATGTCATATTGCAATCCCGCCGTATCGCACGGTCGTAGTGTATGTCTATGTCCGCGAGCCGGAGCACACTTGACCGCACAACGGCCAGAGCCCACCGCGAATCCGAATGTTCCGCCCCGCGCGGGGGCGGAAATGGCGCTGGCCCTTGGAAAATCATCTCTGGTCTCGTTACAGAGATCGTAATGCGTCAGGCGGCCGAGATCAGCGCGTCGACCCCTGGACCGGGCGCGGCAACGATTCAGCTGACTTGAATTTTGCCAGCCGGACACGCCGGTTCGGCGCCTTTCATTGGTCCGCCTGATTTCGATGCATTCGTTTGCAATGCCTTGTGGTGGCCGAATGCGTCCGTGAAGATCGTGCTCTGTCCTGGGGAGGATCTCACTGATGCGTTTGCCGCTGTTGTTGCTGCTGTCCCTTGCCCTGCCCGCGCAAGCGGAAAAAGTCGCCGAAGTGCATTCGCCGGGCAAGGTGCTGCGGGTCGAACTGCATATCGACGAGGGCCGCGCCAGCTACCGCGTGCTGCGTTTCGGCGAGGAGATCATCGCTCCCTCGCGGCTGGGCTTCCTGCTGCGCGATGCGGAAAAGCTGGAACGCAATCTGGTCCTGCGCGAGGCGCAGACCGGCCAGCACGACCAGACCTGGGAGCAGCCTTGGGGCGAGGAGCGCTACCTTCGCGATCACCACAACTCGCTGCGGGTGACGTTGGCCGAGACGATCCATCTCAAACGGCATTTCGAGGTCGAATTCCGCGTCTTTGACGACGGTCTGGGTTTTCGCTATCACTTCCCGCAGCAGCCGCAACTCGATCTGGTCACCATCGACGATGAGCTGACCGAGATTTCGATTGCTCCGCCGGCGACCGCTTGGTGGATTCCGGCAGGCGAGTGGAACCGCTACGAGTACCTGTACCAGAAGACCCCACTGGCCGAGGTCGGTCAGGCGCATACGCCCATCACGCTGCGCACCGACGACGGCCTGCACATCGCGCTGCACGAAGCCGCGCTGGTTGACTACTCGGCCATGTGGCTGCGCCGAGTCGAGGGCCAGCGTTTCCGCGCTCAGCTCTCGCCCGCCTCGGAAGGTTGGAAGGTCCAACGCCAGGCGCCCTTCCACACCCCCTGGCGTACCCTGCAGATTGCCGACAGCGCGGCCGCCCTGTACCACTCGGCGCGGCTGATCCTGAACCTCAACGAGCCCAACAAACTCGGCGATGTCAGCTGGGTCGTCCCGCACAAATATGCCGGCGTCTGGTGGGAGCTGCATCTGGACACCGCCAGCTGGGCGCGCGGCCCGAAGCACGGCGCGACCAATGCCAACGTCCGCAAGCACATCGACTTCGCCGCCGCCAACGGCTTGCGCGGTGTGCTGGTGGAAGGCTGGAACCCGGGTTGGGACGGCAACTGGTTCGGCAACGGCAACGACTTCGATTTCACCGCCTCGGTCGAGAACTTCGATCTCCCCGCCCTTGCCGACTATGCCAGGCAGAAGGGGGTTCGCCTGGTTGGCCACCACGAGACCGGCGGTGCGGTGAGTCACTACGAAAGACAACTTGAGGCCGCGCTCGATCTGTACGCAATGCACGGTGTCGACGCGATCAAGACCGGCTATGTTGCAGACGCCGGGCAGATCGAGCGCAACGACGGCGACGGCGTGGTGCGACGCGAGTGGCACGACGGCCAGTGGATGGTGCGCCATCACCTGCACGTGCTCCGCGAAGCGGCAAAGCGGCAGATCGCGATCAATCCGCACGAGCCGGTCAAGGACACCGGCCTGCGCCGGACGTATCCGAACTGGGTCTCACGCGAGGGAGCCCGCGGCATGGAGTACGCCGCCTGGGGCAACCCGCCGAATCCGCCCGAGCACGAGCCCAATCTGGTGTTCACCCGCATGCTGTCCGGGCCAATGGACTACACCCCGGGCATCCTCAGCCTGCAGGGCCGCGGCCAGCCGGTGCAGACCACGCTGGCCAAGC
>DAIMJK010000198.1:0-7165 GCA_036722245.1 Lysobacterales bacterium | reverse complement strand
TGGAAGCCTAACATGAAATCCACGTCATTCCGTGGGCTTGGGTGATGTTTCCGCGTCGAAGTCTAGCTTCTTGCTGCACTGCAACGCAACGATCTGGAAGGCCTTTGAAGTGCGCCGTTCCGCGCCGCTCTGGATGCTGTTCAGGTTTCGAGCTGGCGGACCGCATCCCTGAGTCTGTGCAGTGCGCTGGCCCTTCTGGCTACCTGTCAGCCCTTGGCAAGGTCGACCTCGCCAGCTACCGTTCAGCCGGTCAGCGGCAGACAGGCACAGCCGCCTGAGGTCATGAGGCTGCGCCGGTTTCCCCCGCCATCAGCAAGCCTTGGTGTAGCGGGAGCAGATGCGAGCGAGCGATTTCGGGGCAGTCCGCAAACAGTCAGGCCCGGACCAGGATCAAGTCGGTGCACCTGGCGAGTCAACGCCATGGATCACAGGGGGAACAGCAATGCACATTCCAGCACACCACGGCCGGCTACGACGGTAACCAGACGACGAGGCGATCGGGGCGCTCGGTTGGCGCCTCGAATCTGGCCCGCAGGGGTCGCGCTGGCATCGCGCTCTGGCTGTTCGCAGCGTGCTGTCTGCTGGCATCTCCCGTGTATGCAGTGACCGTGACCAAGACCTACAACGCGCCCGCCCTCATCAGCATCGACGGCAACGGCCCCTACGCGACCACACTGCCCGCCGTGAACTTCTCGCCGACGGATTTCGGCGGCCCCGCGGTGGTGACCGACGTGGACGTCAGCATCGTCTGGTTCAAGACCGATGGCAGCTGCACTACTCCGGCCAGCGGCAGCGCCTTCCATGAAGAGACAAGCTTTCGGGTCAATGGGCCCACCGGGACCCGCGTGATTCTCGCCCAGCCAGGCACCTGGAGCGGAAACGTGGCCATCAACTGCTGCGTGACCACAATCTTTGATCAGTCGGCCGCAGCGATGCCGTCGGTCACTCCCGTGTCGGGCACCTTCCTGCCGAACAACGGCAATCTGAACAACTTCAACGGCAGTCCAGCGATTGGCGACTGGAGCCTGAGCGCCGGTGACTCCGGCGCGGGGGACCCGCTGTGCATCCAGTCCTACTCGGTGACGGTGAGCGCCGATCCGCTGCCGCCGCCGACCGTCACCGCCATCAACCCGAGCACCGGCAGCTTCCTGGGCGGCACGCCGGTCACCATCACCGGCACCAATTTTGACGACGCCACAGCGGTCACCATTGGTCAACCTGCGGCTGCGCGATCCGGTGCCGGCCGGCCTGGTCGATGTGCTGTGGACCTGCGATTCCAGCGGCGGTGCGGTCTGTCCGGCCAGCAGCGGCAGCGGCGACATCGACGCGCTGATCGCCAGCTATCCGGTCGGTGCGCTGCTGAACTACAGCTTCTACGGCAACGTGGCCGGCAACCCGGAACAGATCCTCAACATCGCAACGCTGGAACTGTCGTCCGACATGACAGTGGAGGACGGCAATCTGGCCAACAACAGCGCCAGCGACCTGAATCTGCGCGATCTGCTGTTTGCCGACGACTTTGAAGCGGTGATGGTGACTACGGCGGCCGGTAGCTATCGACTGCCCAGCTCGGCGTTGTTGTCGTTGCTTGATGAGACCGCGAGGGTGGTCTTTGTGCTGGACGATGCCAACGGCCAGGCTGCGCGGATCTACGCCCGGGTGTTCGACGGCCAGCTGCAATACGCCCTGGCCCAGCGCGCCAGCAACGGCCTGCTGCGGCTCGGTCCCTGGATCGGCTACAGTGCCGAGCCGCTGTTGAGCTGGAGCGCCAGCGAGGCGGAGCGCGGCTGGGTCGTTCAGGGTGTTGGACTGCAGTGATGGAGGATCTGACGAAAGCGCACAAGTCTCGCGATGTCGTCGGTGTCGTCGGTCAAATCGGACAAGCCCTGAGCACACTTCTGGTCTGCTGATGACCTACTGCGGCGATCCCGTGGCATGCTTGCGGTGTCGTCGAGCCAGACGTGCTGGCGGGCAGCGGGGTAATGGGTACGAGTCAGCCGAAACAGCCGATGCGCTTGTTGATGCTGCTGGCCATGTGCTTGTCGGCGTCCCTTGCGCATGCTTCGGTGCCGAACTCGCAGCCGGCCGAGATTGCCGCCCTGCGCAGCAGCGAATCGCGTTCTGCCGAGGAGTTGCGGCAACAGGCAATCGCACTGCGCGATGGCAGCGAGGATCGGGTCCTCCGCGCCTGGGCCACCCTCGCGCTGGCCGAGTTCGAGAATGATCTGGAGAACTCCGATGTTGCATTGCCGTTGCTCGAGGAGGTGCTCGCCGAGGCGCATGCGCTGGAGTTGATGGATCTGGAGTTCGAGGCCCTCTCGCGCCAGGGCACGATCCTCGTCAATCGCGGTCGTTCGGCCGAAACCGACGTGGTGCTGGGCGCTGCCAAGACTCTGGTGGACGCTACCGGCCACCCGCCCTGGCGGGCGCGCTGGCTGCACAATCGTGGTGTGCTGGAGCGCAAGCTGGGCCGTTTCGATGTCGCCACTGACTACTTCGAGCAATCGCTGGCGGTGCTGCGCGAGATGGGTGACGAGCGCGGCATCGCGCGCGGCTTGAACTCGATCGGCATGCTGCATGGACGTACGGGCCGATTCTCCGATGCCATGCTGGTGCACAAGGAAGCGCTTGAACTTGCGCGCAAGGTCGAAGATCCGGGCGAAATCGCGCGCAGTCTGCGTCTGCTTGGTGTACTGCACCGCAATCTGAACGATGAGGAGCTCGGTAGCCGTTATCTGCGCGAGGCTCTGGATTACGTCGAAGCGCGCAACACGCGTGAGGCGATCACCTTGCTGGGTGAACTCACCAAGTCCCTGCTGCTGCTGGGCCGGATCGATGAGGCCGAGGCCAGCGCGACGCAGGCGGCCGCCATGGCGGAGAACTCCGGCAGTCCGCCCAACCGGGTCAGTGCGTACACCCGAATGGCTGAAGTGCGGCTGGAGCAGGGTAATCTTGACGAGGCGATGGCGTGGACCGAACGCGCTTTCGAGTCCTTCGACGCGGTGGCGATACGCGACCAGATCCTGTTGAGACTGACGCGAGCGCAGGTACTGGCCGCGCGCGAAGAGTCAGCCGAGGCGCTCAAGCAGGCCGCCACGGTGCTGGACGCAACGCGCAAGGTCGGCGATCGGATACTGGAACGTTCGGCGCTACGCCTGCTCGCCGACCAACAGTTGCTGACCGGCGATGCAGCCAGTGCCTTTGTCACCCTCAACGCCTTTCAGGCGCTGGACAAGGAACTGGCCATCGATCTGGCTGCGCGCCGCATCGCGGTGCTCGAAGGCAGCCTGGAAAGCGAGCGTATCCAGGCCGAAAGGGCATTGCTCGAACGCGACAACGCAATCCAGTCGCTGCGGCTCAATCGTCAGCGCTGGATGGGTGCCGGCCTGCTGATCGGGGTGGTGGCACTGCTGATGCTGGCGGCCTTGCTGTACAGCCGCTTCCGTTCCGCGCAACGACGCAACCGTGAGATCACCGAAAGCCGCGACGAGTTGGCCAAGCTGCATCGCGCCCTGACCGAGAGCGCCATCGAGTTGCAACGCGTGGCCCATAGCGATGCGCTGACCGGCCTTGCCAATCGCCATGCCCTGGCCAAGGAGCTCGATAGCCGCCTGGCAGAGGCGCAGGCCGCGGGTGCGCCGCTCAGCGTCCTCATTCTGGATGTCGATCTGTTCAAGCAGATCAATGACCGGCACGGGCACCTCGCTGGCGACGCCGTGCTGCGCGAGCTGGCGATCCGCCTGCGCAACGCAGCGCGCGGCGACTCCGCCATCGGACGCTGGGGCGGCGAGGAGTTCATTGCCGTGCTCAGCGCATGCGAGCTGCCCGATGCCATGACGGTCGCCGATCGACTGCGCGAGGCGATCTCGATGGAGCCGGTGCACTTCGCCGAGCGCGAGATACCAGTCACCGCCAGTATCGGCGTCGCGACCAGTCTGCACCCGCACCCACCCAACATCGATCCACTCATCGCGACCGCCGACGACGCGCTGTATCGCGCCAAGCACGCGGGGCGGAACCGCTGCGAGGGCGCGGTGGTGGGGGTTGGGTAGTTGCGAGTTGGACGGCTGTAACCGGACCACAACAGTTCCGCCATAGCCTTCGTCCGGTACCACGCCCGCAAGGACGGTCGCATGTCCACCAGATCACCTGGGCTGCTGTCCCGGCCGGGCCATGTTTTCGCACGGAATCATACGCTGCTCGCGTGCGTCCTGTTTGTGGCGCTCGTCGGCGCTCTCGCCTGGCTTGCCGGCAGCCAGCAGCTCGCCGTTTACGCGCTGAGTTTCTGGCACTACCTGCTCTACTGGATTGCTTACCGCTACGGCGCGGTGCCGCTGCACGTGTTCAAGCGCGATGCGGTACTGACGAAAAGCGTGTCGCTGCTCGCGCTGGCTACCGCGTACCTGAACGCCTCGCTCGATGGGCTGTCGCTTGCGCTGGTGGCGAGCGGCTTTGGGCTCAATGCGCTCGCCGCATCGGCGCTGGGGTCCGACCGGACCTACTACGGCCACGAAGTCGCCCGTCTGCCGCCGCTGCGGGTGACTCGTTTCCCATACTCGGTCATTTCGCATCCGATGCTGGTTGGCAACATGCTCGCTTACGGCGGTACCTTGCTGAACGCCGATTTCCGGGAGCAGTGGTGGCCTCTGGCCTGTGCTCACGTGGTGATGAATCTCGGTCTGCTGGCGATGGAGCGCTACGTCACACCGCTTCGGCAGGGCGATCGCCGCGTCGACGGAGCAGGTGCGGGCGGCCCGGTTCGCTTCCGGTCGAAACCGCCGACGCTCATGCTGGCTGCCGTCGGTGCTGGTTTCGGGTTCGGTGCCGCCTGGCTGAGCGGGTCACTTCAGCCGCCAATCGGTGCCGCGCTCGGCGCGGCAGTGCTCCTGCTTGGCTACTTCCTGTACTGCGCCTACACGGCGCCCGAACCGCCGCCAGGAGAGCGGTGCCCTGCTGAAACGGAGATGTTCAAATGAGCCGCACTGCGCAATTGCCTCGAATCGACCATCTGCCTCGCCCGCCGCGCTCGCTATCGCGGCGCTTCCCCGCGACCATCGGTGTGTTCGCCGACCCTGCCGATCGCGCCGTCATCGACGAGTTGGCGGTGTGGGTTGAAGAGCGCTATCGGGAGGAGCTGCGGCAGCGGCCTTCGAAGCACGTCTACATCCGTGCGCTGCCCGCGGATGCGGTGGCCCTGGTCGACCGGCTGCGCGACAGCCCCGTCATCCGCGACGCCGTCGCTGGCCAGTTCGACGCCGACTGGGTCATCACGCCGATGCAGCATACCGACGAGCTCTACATCTCCCACTACAACAAGGATTACGGCGGCGACCACGGGCTGTTCGGCAAGCACTACGATGGCAACCTGCGCTTCCTGCCGGTCGGCGCGGTGGTGCGCGCGCTCATCTACCTGCGCTCCGATGCCAGCTACACGGTGGTTTTTTCCGACAGCCAGGTGGAAAAGGCATTTGAGACCTACGATTTCGGCCTGCTCGACTTCCACCGCGAGCTGCATTGGGTCGAAGGCGAATACCAGGCGGGCGGTGAGCAGCGCATCCTGCTGAAGTGCAACTATCTGATTGCCCCGCGTAACGCGACGATGGCCACCCGCGTGCTGCTCGGCGCCAACACGGTCGTGTTCTACCTCGTCAAGGCGGCGATGGAATACTCCAAGAGTCCGCGCAATCCGGCCCAGCGCGCGGTGGGGCTGCTGTGCAACACAGCCCGGGTCCTGAACAACGTGCACCCGTTGCTGCCGTTGGCGGTCGCAGCGATGATCTTCGTCGGTGTTGTCTGCGGGAGTGTGCGCATCATGCTCTGACTTTGGAGTACGGCGCGCGGCTTTGGATGCCCCTCCCGGTAGCGCAATACCAGGGCGGTGATCAGGGCCGGCAGCGCCAGTACCACAGCCGGAATGACCAGCATCGGAAGTATGTCCATGGAAAGTGCTCGATGGTTGTGCGGATGGATGGGTGCGGGGCAAACTGAAGTTTTGCGGAACTTGCAAGGTCCTTAGGGCCCAGGGCACAGGGCCCAGTCAGAGCCGGCTTGAGGCGAGTGTGGAGCTACCCGCGCAATCATCGCATTCTGACCCAGGCAAGGTCGGCTCTTGACCTTGCTGGGCCCTGGGCCCTGAGCCCTGGGCCCCTCAACTTCGAGACCCTTCGAATCATCAGCTTGACTCGCAGCCAGTGTCGGCAGACGTCAGGGATTCTCGCTCAGGGACGCCTCAAGCAGCGCGTGCAGCCATTCCCGCATTGTTGTCGCGGCGTGGTCCTGGTTGGCCAGCACGATGATCACCAGACCATCGGCGGGGTAGTGCAGGAACTCGGCGGAGATGCCGGGCGCGCCGCCGTTGTGGCCCACCCAGCGCCGTCCGGCCGGATTGCCGACGCTGAACAGATAGCCGTAGCCGATCGGGCCGGGCTGGATGCGGACCTCCCACAGGGTTTCGAGTTGGGCTCGGCTCAGCAGGCGCTCGGCGGACAGTGCACGCGAGAACGCGTGCAGGTCGCGGGCCGATGCATAGCCGCCGCCAGCGGCCGAGCCGCGCACGCTGCGATCCTGCCGATTGTCCTGCCACTGGCCCTCATCGGACGTGACGTAGCCAATCGCGAAACCCGCCTCCCGGTCGTCACGCCGATAGTGATCCGCATGCCGCATGCCGGCCGGCTGGTAGATGTGCTCGCGGACGTATTCGTAATAGTCGCTGCCACTGAGCGCCTCGATGATCAGCCCCAGGATGACCGGCCCGCCATTGCTGTACTCAATGCCCTGGCCGGGCTCGAACAGCAGCGGCTGATCGACGAAGGTTTCCAGGAAGGCCTGGTGGCTGTCGATCTCGTGCCTGCGCGCGGCATGCGCCTCGTTCCAGTAGGAGCCGACGCCGGAGGTGTGGGTCAGCAACTGATGGATCGTCACCTGATCACGAATCGTCGCATTCGGGAAATCGGGAAGATGTTTCCCGACGGTGTCCTGCCAATCCAGCTTGCCGGCCGCCTGCAACTGGGCGATCGCAATGGCAGTAAACATCTTGTTGATCGAGCCCAGGTTCATCGGCGTGTCCAGCGTGTTGGCGCGACCTTCCTTTCGATCCGCCAGCCCGACCGCCTGGGCATGGATCAGCTCATCGCCGCGCGCCACCAGCACGGCGCCGGAAAAGCGA
>DAIMJK010000197.1:0-7182 GCA_036722245.1 Lysobacterales bacterium | reverse complement strand
TGCGCAGCAACTCGGCTTCGCCTATGCTCAGCCGGCCGTCGTGGCTGCTGGTCCGGACCATCGCCTCGAGCAGCATGGACTTGCTGGCCGGGCACAGCTGGTCGAGTCGGGGCAGGGCGTTGTCGAGTGCGGCGGCCCAGTCGCGGGCCTCTTGATAGGGCAGTGACAGCCGGCTGCCGAGCGCACTGGTGCCGGCCTGGAAGGCGCGTCGAGCCTGTTCGGCATCGGCGTGGCCGTGCTGCGCCAGCACTGCCAGCAGGCTGGTTGCCTCGGGCAGGCGACGGCTCAGCTTGGCGCCGCCATAGACCCGAACCGGCCGTTCGCTCTCGCGCAGCAGGCCGCTGAGCAGGTGGCCGAGGCAATACTCGAACAGGCTTTGCCGGCCATCGCTGGCGCTCAGGGCTTCCACGCAGCGCAGCAGCGCCTGCCGGGTAGATCGCGGCCGGTGGCGCAGCGCCGGCACGGCCAGATGGGCCAGCGGCAGGCGCAGCGCCGGATGCCAGGCATCGACGTAGGTGCGCACCCGGGCCAGAAGCTCCGGGCCCAGCGCTTGCGCGATCAATGCCTCCTGCCCCGTCCGGCGCTCTGGCTGCGTGCCGACCAGCAGCGCCAGCAAGACGGCGTCGGCCTGTTGCGGTTCTTCGGCGGCGTCGTGCAAATCGGCCGGAAACACCTGCTGCAACTGGTCCGCCAGGTGATAGTCGTCCTCGCCCGGATTGCCCACCTGTTCGCGCACCTCGGCCGGCTGGACCGCGATCGCCTCGGGCAACGGCGGTGGCGTGGCGCCGGCCGCAAAGCCGCTGATCGGAGCGGTGGATTCAACCCCGGTCGTTGCCCTGGCCGAGCGCCGCAACGCGGCCAGTTGCTCGTCGCGCAGATTCGGATCGAGCGCGCGAATGCGCTTTTCCAGCGGCGGATGGGTGGCAAACAGATTGCTCAGGCCGAGGCCATCGCCAAACAGCATGTGGCTGACTTCCTCGGCTTCGGCGTTCTGCAGCTTCGAACCCTCCGGCGCGCCGCCGATCTTGGCCAGCGCACCGACCAGGCCAGCAGTCTGACGGGTGAACTGCACCGCCGAGGCATCGGCCAGATACTCGCGTTGTCGACTCAGCGCCGCCTTGATCAGACGCGCACCGAGCAGGCCGACCGAGCCGATCAGCAGGATCGCCAGAGCGAAGGCCATGATCGCCAGCGCGGCGCGGGAATCGTCGAATACCCGACCGTGGGCGAGGATCTTGCGGGCGCCGATGGTCAACACCAGAATGCCGAACAGCCAGCCCATCAGGCGCAGGTTCAGGCGCATGTCGCCGTTCAGGATATGGCTGAACTCGTGCGCGATGACCCCCTGCAACTCATCTCGATTGAGTCGTTGCAGTGCGCCGCGGGTCACTGCCACGGCGGCATCGGTGGTGCTGTAGCCGGCGGCGAAGGCATTGATGCCTTCCTCCTGCTCGAGCACGAACACCGCCGGCACCGGCACGCCGGAGGCGATCGCCATCTCTTCGACCACGCCACGCAGACGCTGCAGCGCCAGATCATTGGATCGCGGCGGTACTGGCGTGCCGCCAAGCATGACCGCCACCGCCGAACCGCCATCGCGCAGACCGGCAATCTTCACCAGCGAGGCCAGCGCGATCAAGAGCAGCGTGGCGAGAGTGCCGCTGGCCAGCAGGGTCCACATCGGCGCCGACCACAGCGGCCAGCGCAATTCAACACCGTGCTCGCCTGTCTGCAGTCCAAAGGCCACCAGCAGCACCACATCGACCGCCAGCACGACGCCACCGACCGCCAGCGCAAAGGCAATCACCAGCCGCCGCGACTGCTTTCGAGCTCGATCCTGGGCCTCAAAGAAGTTCATAGCGTCGCCCCTGACTCTGGGCCCTGGGCCCTGAGACCTGGGCCCTGCTCTTGCTCTCCGAAATCGATCAGCCGGTCAGTCACAACGACGCTCAACGAATCAAAAAGAGATCTTCGGCACTTCCCGTTTGTGCTGCTCGTTCTCTTCCAGTTGCAGCGGCGAGGCGGGCGGAAAGGAGAAGGTGCCGGCGATCAGGCTGCCGGGGAACATCTCACGCCGGTTGTTGTAGTCCATCACCGAATCGTTGAAGGCCTGACGAGAGAACGCGACCCGGTTCTCGGTCGAGCTGAGCTCTTCGCTGAGCTGCATCATGTTCTGGTTCGCCTTCAGGTCGGGATAGCCCTCGGACAGCGCGAACAGCCGGCCCAGCGTGCTGGTCAGGCCGTTCTCGGCCCCAGCCAGCGCCTGCATCGAGGTGGCATTACCCGGATCCCTGGCCGCCTGCTGCTGCGCCTGCACCGCGCTGTTACGGGCCTGGATCACTGCTTCGAGCGTTTCGCGTTCGTGCGCCATGTAGGTCTTGGCGACCTCGACCAGATTCGGGATCAGGTCATGACGGCGGGTCAGCTGCACATCGATCTGGGCAAAGGCATTGCGCAGCCGATTGCGCCCGGCGACCAGGCCGTTGTAGACCGCCATGGCCCAGCCAGCCACACCGAGGACGATCAGCAGCAAGACGATCAGGGTCAGGGACATGCGCACGCTCCGGTAGTCTGAGGGCTGCAAGGATAACGGGAATCACGCGTAGCAGCGGTTCGGCACCTGACACAAAGAGCCAAGCAAGAGCGGTTTGACCACAAAGGCCACAAAGGACACAAAGGAAGAGCTTTAGAGATGAGCAACTTGCGGACATATCGAAGCGTAAGGCTAACTGGCTGGCCGCCAAGGGGCAGTCCCCGCACGGCGCAGTGAGCGGCGAGTCATCGGTGGCGCAACCATCAAGGGTAGGCTTGGCGAGGTTGAAGTATTGGCCTGGCATGGCCCTTTGCTAACAAATGAGCGCTCTCGCCCTTGCTCTCCTTTGTGTCCTTTGTGTCCTTTGTGGTCAATCGCTTTTGCTGTGCATTGCTCACTCTGACAAGAGCAAGTTCAGTACCAAAGCGCCAACACCCCGAACAGCGCGAAGATCCCCGCGGCGACGAGGTGTACGGCAAGCATCGGGATGCGGTGGGCGAGGCGGTCGCCGATGTAGACGGCGGGCACGTCGGCGATCAGCATGCCGATCGTGGTGCCGATGACGACCATCACCGGGGCCAGATAATGGACCGTCAGGGCGACCGTGGCGATCTGGGTCTTGTCGCCCATCTCGGCCAGGAAGAAGGTCACGAAGGTGGCGCCGAACACACCGAGGCGGTGGGCAATCTTCGTCTCCTCCTGTTCAATCCGGTCCGGAATCAGGGTCCAGATCGCCATGCCGAAGAAGGACCCGGCGAGGATCCAGCGTAACCAGACGGGATCGACGCTGGCGCTGATCCAGGCGCCGAGCGCGCCGGCCAGGCCGTGGTTGAGAATCGTCGCGGCGAGAATCCCGAGGATGATCGGCAGCGGCTTGCGGAATCGGGCTGCGAGCAGGAAAGCGAGCAGCTGGGTCTTGTCGCCGATTTCGGCCAGGGCGACCACGCCGGTCGAGACGAGCAGCGCTTCCACTATTGCAATTCGTCGGCAGGCGCGGCTTCGCTCAGCGGCCAGGGCAGCGGCGGACCTGCATCGAGCTGACTCTGCCACAGGTCCAGCACTGCCTCGATCAACGGGTTTGATGCGATCTGTGGTTCGGAAGCGAGCCGTTCCTCGTCGCCTTCGCGTCGCGTGACTTCTGCCTTGGCCAGTTCAAAAGCGGCCAGCAGGTCGGTGGTCTGGTTCAGCGCGTTGATGAACAAGGCGCGGCCGAAATAGGTGAAGTCCGAATCCGGACCGCAGCCGAAGGAGCTGCGGTCGGCCCGCGCGGCGGTGATCACCAGCGTACTGCTGTCGGCCAGGTGCTCGATGAAGCCGCCGGAATAGCAGGCCGAGACGATCAACACTTTCCAGCGGATGCCACTGTCGGCCAGCGCCCTCTTCAGGTCGACCGGCGTGACCTGGTCCAGCGGCAGCCCGAGCAGATTGACAAACAGCTCGTGGTCTTCGCTGCCGTGGCTGGTCAGGAACAGCAGCAGCAAATCCTGCTCAAGATCCATCCGCTCGCCCAGCCCCTGCAAGGCCGCGCGCAGATTGCTCAGCGTCGCGAGCGGGCGGGTCGATACGGTTGACGGGTGATTGAGCAGTGCCATGGTCCGCCCCTGCATGCCGAAGCGACGCTCGAACAACGCCTCCACGTAGTCAATTTCGTTGCGGAAGACATCCTCGCTGCCGTCCCCGCCGAAGGCCAGCAGATAGGCGTCAACGCGTTCCGGATCCTGCGTTGCCAGATCATCCAACTGGCGCTGGAGCAACCCGTGTTGCGCCATCAGCAGCGCTTCTGGGCTTTGCGCCAGCGGCCAGGGCGGCTCGATCGTGGCGGTCGGCGGCACCGGGCCGTAGTAGGTTTCTGGATCCAGCGCAAATACCGGCAGTGCGCTCAAGGTCGCGGCAAGCAAGGCACCGGCGAAGCGATGCGCCGCGGTACGTTCCGGCGCGAGTTGTCCCAGACTGTGCCACAGGGCTAGCAACCACCAGCCCAGCAACACCGCCATGCTGTACTGATGAACCCGCTGCGAGTACCAGCCCAGCTGCCAGAGTGCGGCCTCCAGCAGCGCCCACAGCAAGGTCAGCCAGAGTCCGGCGGCAATCCAGATGACTGCCAGCGACCAGCCCAGCACCGGCCGGCGCAGCAGCATCGCCGCCAGCGTGGCACTGGCCAGCAGCAAAAGCGCGACGAAAGCATCGGACTGCAGACCATTGGCGCTCAGCGGTTGATCGGCATAGGCCCAGTAGCTTTCGATCGCGATCGACAGCAGCACCTGCAGCGCGAACAGCGGCCAGTAGTGCCAGCCAGGGCGCAGTCGTTCGGCCGGCGCGAGCGGGCGCAGCAGCAATAGCCGCACGCCGACTCGAAGGCTGCGCAGCAGATCAGCGCTCATGCGCCCGCCTGGGACCGCGGGCGCCCCGCCCGCAGGCTTTGGCGTCCCTCAATTTTTCAGTACTTCGTGTGGCGTCGGTGGCCCTCGGTGTCAGGTTGTGCTCTTCCCTGGGACCGCGGGCGTCCCGCCCGCAGGCTACGGCGTGCTTCAATCTTCGGGCGGTTGGTGTGGTTTCGGTGGCCCCCGGTGTCAGCTTGTGTGTTCCCCAAAAAGCAAGGGCATGGGCGGGACGCCCGGGCAAG
Source organism: Lysobacterales bacterium (assembly GCA_036722245.1). GTDB lineage: Bacteria > Pseudomonadota > Gammaproteobacteria > Xanthomonadales > SZUA-5 > JAWLAT01. The sequence goes on along the minus strand of DAIMJK010000197.1, from coordinate 2,026 downwards.
GCAGATTGTGGCGGGCGGCGAAATATCACCGTACGGCGGCTTGTGAGCTGCGGGCGGGACGCCCGCGGTCCCAGGGAAAGCACGGGCGGGACGCCCGCGGTCCCAGGACGAGCCGCTTGCGCTGAGGTCACGTCGCCGCCGCTGCGAGCTCGATCTCGTCCAGCCGGGTCACGGTTGGGTGACGCTCACTCGGTACCGTGTCCTCGCGCACGACCTGCACGCATTGCCAGCCAGCCTCGGCGGCGGCGTCCAGTTCGGCTTCGACGTCCGACAGGAACAGCAGTGATCGGGGGGGCGCCTCCAGGTCGCTGGCGATCTTCCGGTACGAGTCAGCCTCCCGCTTGGGCCCGCTGGTGGTGTCGAAATGGCGCTCGAACAGATCACTCAGGTCGCCGGCAAGGGTGTGGCGGAAATACAGCCGCTGCGCCTCGATCGAGCCGGAGGAATAGACGTGCAGCGGGATCCCCAGAGCGTGCCAGTGGCGCAGCTGGAACACCGCGTCCGGATAGACATGACTGAGGAACTGGCCGGATTCGAAGGCTTCGCGCCAGATCATCCCCTGCAGTGCCTTCAGCGCGGTGTGTTTGCGGTCGGCGTCGATCCAGCCCTGCAGAACGTCAATCACGCCTTCGTCGCTGGGCAGGTCGGCTTCGGCTATCACCAACGCCAGCCAGCGCGCCACCTCCGGTTCGTCCTTGTGGCTGGCGACGAAGGTCGGCAGGGTCTCGCGCGCATACGGGAACAGCACCTTGTGAACGAAATCGATCGCGCTGGTGGTGCCTTCGACATCGGTGACGACCGCCGCGACCGGGTGGGCCGGGCGGTACATCAGGCGCCCAACCGCGGAAAGCGGCTGGCGATGTCGTCGCCGGTGAATTCGGCCACCCAGCCGGCCGGATTGGTGAAGATGCGTACCGCCACGAAGGAGGGCGTCGGGCTCATGTCGAACCAGTGGCGGGTGCCGGCCGGTACGCTGATCAGATCACCAGCGGTGGCATGCAGCTCGTACACTTCGCTGGCGATGTGCAGCGTGAACAGGCCCTGGCCGGCGGCGAAGAAACGCACCTCATCCTCGGCGTGGGTATGTTCATGCAGAAACTTCTGGCGCAGCTCGGCGGCTTGCGGATGGTCCGGGGCCAGACTGATCACGTCGGCAGTGACATAGCCGCCGTCGCGCTTGAGCCGTTCGATAGGCTCGGCATAGGCGGCCAGCACCGCCTCCTGGCTCGCGCCGGGAACGATCGCCGGATCGGTGGACCAGCGTTCATAGCGCACACCGACCGCCTGCAGCCGATTGGCAATCTGGCCCGGATCGGTGTGGCGTTCCAGCGGCTGGTCCGGCTGCTGCTCGGCGTAGACGCGCAATGCGCTGGTGGTGGGGGCGTTCACGTGGGGACTCATGCGGACAGTCTCCTCAGTTCCAGTTCGCAGCGTAGTAGAAACTCCAGCGCGTCGAGATGACGTCGCGCCTCGCCCATCGATGCGCCCCAGGCGTAGGCGCCGTGACCGTCGATCAGATAGACATGGTGAATCTGCTCGGCGGCCAGATAGTCCTCGATGGCTTGCGCCAGTTCGTCCATGTCCTGGCTGTTGGCGAACACCGGAATGACGATCCGCTCCAGATGGGTCGAATAGCCGGCGAAGGCCTTCAGCAGCTCATAGCCCTCGATTACCAGCCGCCGCCGCGGCGCAAACACCTTCGAGGCCAGCGTCTGCGCCAGCGAATGGGTGTGCAAGACCGCGCCGGCGTCGCGGAAACGGCGATAGATCTGTGTATGCAGACGCGTTTCCGCCGATGGCTGGGCCGCGCCGGTGTGGATTGGCTGGCCGTCCATATCGACCACGATGACGTCCTGCGGGCTCAGCTGCGCCTTGTTCCGCCCCGACGCTGTGACCGCCACATGGCGATCGTCCAGACGCAGCGAGAAATTGCCGCTGGTCGCCGGAATCCAGCCCAGCGCGGCCAGATCCCGCGCCTGATCGGCAATCTGCTGCGCGCACTCGGCGAAGCGGGCGGCGCTGTAGG